>JBPCLX010000176.1:0-4189 GCA_051002815.1 Gemmatimonadaceae bacterium | reverse complement strand
CGGATAAGATGTAGCTCACTCGCGCCTTGCCGCAGTCACCGCACTTACGGCACCGGCCGACACGGACGTGCTGGCTTCGTCACTCGCGGGGCGCCGCTGCGGCAGCACCGGCGCCGCCGGCAGATCGACAATGAATTCCGATCCATCAGGCGAGCTCCTCACGAGCCGAACGTTGCCATTCATCATCTGCGCAAGCCGGCGCGAAATCGGAAGGCCCAGACCGGTGCCCCCCACCGTGCGCGTGAGATCCGCCTCGACCTGATAGAACTCCTCGAATACACGCTCATGCAGAGCGGGATCGATGCCGGGTCCCGTATCTCGCACGTGTATCTCGATCATGCCATCAATGCGGCCGTAGGAGACCCCCACTTCGCCGGCATTCGTGAACTTTACTGCATTGGAAAGCAGGTTGAGCAGAATCTGCGCAATTCGAACACGATCGCCTACCATTACCGGAGGAGGAGCATCCGCATACATCGGCTCAACGGCCAGCGACAGATTCTTGCTGGTGGCGAGCGGCGCTACGTGCGACAAGCACTCTTCCACCAACTGCCGGACATCGACCGACTGCAGCGCCAACTCGAGCTGGCCGGCTTCGATCTTTGCCAGGTCAAGCACCTGATTGATCAATCCCAGCAAGTGCCGTGATGCATGGCCCACCCTGTCCAGCATATCCAGCTGCCCGGAGTTGAGTTCTCCCTTCACACCGATCTCGAGCAGTTGGCTGTAACCGATGATCGCATTGATCGGCGTCCGAAGCTCGTGGCTCATTACCGCCAGAAACTGGTCCTTCGCCCGTGTGGCGTCGCGTAACCGGCGATTTACCACCTCCAGCACATCCGCCTGCTCGCGAAGCTGAGTGTTCGTATGCCGCAGCATCTCCGCGTAATGCCGCTCGTCGGTCACGTCGCGAAAGACGAGCGCCGCGCCCGCGCGATCGCCTGACGGGGCAATCAGCGGTGCCGCCGACCCTGAGAGGTACCGCTCATCGCCCCACGGAGACCGGATGAGAAAATCCACCCGGCGAACATGCTCCCCATCCATGGCGCGCCGCAACGGTACCTCGGCCGACGGCAGGGCCCGCCCTTCGACGCTGAACAGATTGAGTTGCGTCGCCCACTCGCTTACGGGAATCGAAGCCACATCCGCGCCTAGCAACTCTTCGGCAGCTCGATTGATTCGTTCGACGGTCCCTTCCGCATCGACCAGCACCACGCCATCGGCCATCTGATCGATCAGCGTGCGAAAGCGCAACGCCTCGCGAAGAGCATCGCGTCGCGCCGCTTCGAGCGAGCTGAACAGCTCGGCAGTGTGCAGAGCCGCAGCGGTAGTGGTGCCGAGAGATTGGGCAAATGCGATCGTTGCGCGGTCGACCGGCGTGGGATCCTGATAGGTCTCCCACGACGCCACACCGATAACGTGTCCCCGAACCAATAGAGGGACCGCCAGTACACCTGGCGCCTCCTCGCGCCCAAAGCTCACGCCCATCGATGGCTCGTCAGGCGCGCTGGCGTCACTCGTGTACGGCTCGCCGGTCCGCACGGCTGAGGCCAACGCGTTCGGAATCAGGCTGACCGGAGCACGCACCTGCCGAAAATCCTCCGTACGCAGCCGCTCCGTAGCGGGCCCAAAGTCGCGGAAGACGATGCGCCGGCGTCCGATCAGGATTTCGCCGTCTTCATCGAAGGTGTACAACGAAGCCACATCCGCCTTCATGCGCTCGGCAACGCCGCCCAGGAACAGGTCGACGACGTCCTCAGGGTCCAGCGAAGTGGACAGTCGCTGTGCGGCGCGCTGTGCCGCTTCGAGCTGCGATGCGAGCTCCCGTGCCTCTTCCTCGCGCCCGCGGGCAACTTCCTCGGCGCGCTTCAGCTCGCGCGCTTGACTGGATAGGCGATCGGCCAGGGTCCGCGCTTCGCTCTCCGCTGCCTCGCGTTGCTTGATTTCATCCCGTTGCCACTCGATCGACTGCCGCTGCGCCACGATGCGCCGCCGGAGGTTGAAGGCGAGCAGGGCCAGTGTCACGGCAACGGACAGTCCCGCAACCCAGATCGCGATGCGCATTGCGGAGAACATCGCCGGATTGACAGGTTCGTAGCCGACATCGAGCCGCCACTCCGTGTCCGCCACGCGCAGAGGGCGCGCAACCGTAAGAAGCCCTCTCGGAATGGTCGTAAAGGAGATCAGCTTGTCGGGACCAAACAGTGCGTACTGCGAGGGGAGGAGGCTGTCCCCGACTTCGCGCAACGCCGCCCGCAACACCGCGCCGGGATCCAGCTCGCCCGCAATCACGGCGCTCGCCTGGGTGCTGTCGACCCCGGAAAAGATCGGATCGAACACGATGATACGCCGCCCGTACGCCGTCACGAGAACGCCAGTGGCCGTCGATCGTCGGTCCGTGATTGCGCGGCGATATGCATTCGAGACAGCCGTATCGCGCCGCAGCATCGCCCCGCCCGTGCCCAACGCTGCACCTGCGCCGCGCAAAATCCCGCTATCCGAATACGCTACCGAGATCGCGGTCAGACCCTCCAGGTCCACTCTGGCGCTGTCGGCCGCGACGAGAAATGCGCGTTCGGCAACGGAGTCACGTGCCTGGGTGAACTGCATCCTGGCGATTCGCATTGCGCCAATGCGACTGCTCACCGTGTTGCCGATCTCATCACCGAGTGCCGACGCCCGACGCTCCGCCGACGTCGCCGCCGCCAGCTTACGAGTCTCGAGTTCCTGACGCACCTGTAGGTCCAGCACCCCTGCCACGACCATGACAATGGTTGCGGCGAGCAATGGCAGCGGCCAATCAGATGACAGGAATCTGGAACGACGAAGTTCCGCTGGAATCATTGATTATCTCGCCAGGGAGTCGGCGGTCGACGCTCCCGGATGACGCGCGCGTTGCCAAGAGGCCACTTTCTCGACGCCTGACCGATAGATCGCGTGAGGCACAGTAGCGACGGTTGTTCGCGAACGGTCCGGAGCGAGGAGACACCATAGTAGGACCGAGAAACGACCGTAGCAACGCCAAGTCGGCCTTTTCGGGGCAGCATTTCCCGTAAAAGGCCGACTTTCACCCCAGAGGCCTGCCCAGGCGCCGCTGGCCTCAGCTATTGATGAATTGTCTGCAGCTCCACGATCTTGAGCCGCCGCACGCTGTTCGGCAGGCGCAGCATGACTTCGTCGCCCACGCTTTTGCCGACGAGAGAGCGGCCGATCGGCGACGACATGGTCACTTGACCCTCTTCGAATTCTTCGGCATCGCCGAATACGAGATGGTATGTCTCGGTGACAGACAGCTGCTCCTCGACCACGACCACTCGCGAGCCCAACCCCACCCTGTCGGCCGGGATGAGGGCCACATCGATCTGCGAGAGCTTGCTTAGCCGCTGGCGAAGCTGACCCAGCCTCGCCTGGACGAACTGCTGCCGCTCCAGCGCAGCCTTGTACTCGCTGTTCTCACGGAGGTCCCCCATCTCCACTGCACGCCGAATCTCCCCGGGCAGGGTGACGCTCAGCTCATGCTGCAACCGCTCCACCTCTCCACCAAGCTTGCGTTTGAGGGACTCGATCATCTCGGTTTCGGACATGGCCCACCATATAAAAAAAGTGGACGGCGCCCCGTCCGGTGAACCGGGCGCCGCCATTCCCCGTAGCGCCACTCTGAGCGCTCCGCCTCCCTGAGTCTAGGCGCGGCGCGCCGGGAAGTAAAGCGCGCTACGCCGCGTCTCGATCGAAGGAAGGGACTCTACATTCCAGCCATGATGCGAGTGGAGAGGGCGGGCGAGTTAACGAGCCTGTGGCTGAGCTCATGGCGCAGCCGGGCAATGGGATATGGCGTCCACGTCTTTCTCTGGCGCGGCGTGCTCATCGATACCGGATTCCCCTCGGCGCGCCGGGAGATTTCGCGCGCTTTGGAGGAGCTGCGGCCACACGGAGTCGTCCTGACTCACGGCCATGAAGATCACGCCGGCAACGTTCACGCCGTGGCCGCGTGCAACATCCCGCTGTGGGTGTCGCCGCTCACCCCCGAAGTGATGCGCGCCAACGTGCACATGGCCGCCTATCGACGCTTTACGTGGGGTCGAATGCCTTACGTCGAGTCGCCAGGCAGCAACTTCGATCCTTCGCCACTCGAATTGCTGCACACCCCCGGGCATTCCGCCGACCATCACGTCGTATGGGATCCCGAGCG
>JBPCLX010000175.1:0-24269 GCA_051002815.1 Gemmatimonadaceae bacterium | reverse complement strand
TAGCGAATAAATGAGATTCTCACCACACCTTCCGCCTTCCTCTCCCGAGGCATGACGTTAATGTAGATTGTTGAACCCGCTCGAAGGACTTGTTGGCTCAAAAACGTGTCTCTCCGCTCCGACTGATCTAGAATGTATGGGCGTCCCTGAAACCAGTCAATCTTGACAACGTGAAGAACACTCGCTCTCGTGAATCACTGATCGAGTCGCTCGCGCTCCCCGTCGGCATCGTCATGCTGGTGGTGTGGGCGATCGTGACATTCGCGCTCACCGCTCCTGGGTGGATCCATGCGCTGCTCACCCTCGGCGTATTCAGCGTAGTGTGGGGCGTGGTCGCCAGAGCGACACCGCCGCCGCCGCGTCGTTAGGTCTGCTCCGCACCCCGGCACGCCGTGTCCACGCGTCGCGCATCCCCGCGTCGCTCCTCCCGCAGCCCTAGATCTCCCAGTTCGACAGCGCCACGCCGGCAGGCTGCGCGGGCTCGGGAAAACCGGCCAGCGTCATCCGCAAGTCGGTCCACCGAACGCGAGCACCTAACGTTACCAGCGTGGAGTAGACCTCGGCGTTGCCCCCCTGCACCCTGAACGCCACTCGCTGCGCGCCGGTTCGCCGCGCGTAGCCGCAGAGCGTCCGGGCCATAGGCTCCAGCCCCTCTACTCCGTCCAGCACCATCTTCAGCACCCGCATTTCGTCGCTGACACGGCCCTCCACCAGAGGAACCGTGTGGCAAAGCGCGAAGCCGGAGAGGCGTCTATCTTCGCGGAGAAGTATGGTATCTCCTATCCCGAGCCGGTCGGTCGTCTCGATCTCACGGGTGTAGTCGGCGCCTCCAGCGTTTCTCGCGGTCAGCGCACGACACGCCTTGAGTACCTTCCCCTTGTCTGACGGCGACAGGGTGCTCAGCAGCGACGGCGTGCGCCCCGCCGCCGAGGCCTCGAGGGTGAGCGTTATCGTCAGGCGTTCGGGAAGAAATCCCAGCTTCGAGTAGAATCCGATGTTGTCCATCGTGCGCGACATCGTTTCCAATCCGATCGTCCGCGCGCCGCGCACGCGCAGCCAGTCAACGCCGGCGCGCACCACCTCCTTTCCCAATCCCCCGCCCTGTCGCTGAGGACGCACAGCCAACGGCCCCATCCAGCCTTCGGTGCCGGAACAGTGCACCATGTTGAAGGCGACGATCTCACCTCCGTCATCGCGCCAGAGCAGCGCGCCATCCGCCGCATCCTCGATGGCGTAGCGCCAGATGCTCGGATTCAAGAACGGCACGCGAACGCCGGTGAGCCCGTCGCGCCGATAACGGTCCGTAAACGCTTCGCTGAAGACCGCGTTGAGCGCCGGGATGTCCTCGATGGAGGCGACGAGGGGACCCTCGGCGGTCGACCGGCGTAAGGCGCGTGAAACGGCCATTATCCGGCCAGGGCGCCGGCCAGCTCGGCGCTCTCCTCGGAAGACGCGTCCTCGAGCACTCCGCCGTCTATGATGGAGCTGCCGCTCGGAGCGTCGTAGCGCACGGTAACGACGCGGTCGAGCGCGTCACGAACGGATTCGATGTGCGTTATCAGTATCACTTGATCGAAACGATCATGTAGCCGTCGGAGCAACTCGAGTACATTGGCGCGACGGACCTCGTCCAGCGAGCCAAAGATCTCGTCCAGCACCAGAAGAGTAAGCGGCTGGCCGGCACGCTCGGCGATCATCTGCGAAATCGCCAGCCTCAGCACGAGGTTGGCCAGATCCTCCTCACCACCCGAAATGACCGGCTTGGGAATGCCCTCCTCGTGCACGACCAGGGCGTAGTTTGGATCGAGCTCCAGCTCGGTGTACCGGCCATCGGTCAGCTCATTTAGAAATCCGCTGGCGATCTCCGAAAGCTCCGGGCGCAGCTGGCCGTTGAGATCGGCGCGCAGGTCCGTGTACGCTCGATCGAGCTCGTCATGGAGTCGCTTTCGGGCGAGCAGTTCGTCGAGCTGTCGCCGGCGCTCGGCAAGGTCGCCCAGCGCGAGTTCCGCCGTTTCGAGCGCGGTGCGTGAGCGCGCAAGCTCAGCCTCCGCGGTCACGGCAGCCAGCGCGGCGGCGCGCGCCTCATCCGCCGCGGCCCCGTACTCCGTACGCGCGGCGACGAACGCCTTCTCGGAGAAGGCGACGGTCGCTCGCTCCGCACTGATGCCGGCGATCCGTGTGCGCCCATCGGCGATCCGCCTGGTGGCGTCGGCCAGCTCGGTCTCGAGAGATTCGGCGCGCTCGATGAGCACGCGCAGACGCTGTGCCTCCCGCAGCCTGGGCTCGAGCCGCTGCAGCTCGCTTCGAATCCGCGCATGTTTCGCGGCGTCATAGCCGGTTGGCAGCGCAGCAAGCGTCTGGAGGAGCTCGGCAAGCCGCTTCTCCTTGTCGGCTACGTCGCCCGAAACGCGATCCCGTTCGGCAACAGCCGCGTGCAGCTTGGCGAGCTGCTTCTCCAGTTCTCCCGTTTCCGCGTGCAGCGCGCGGCGCCGCTCATCGCAGGCGATGACGTCGTCAGGCGTGGTCTTGAGCTGCTCGAGACGGTCGCGAAAGTAGCGCCCCTCGACGCGCACCGTTTCGAGCTTTTCGGCGAGCATGTCGATGACGCCCTGATAATTGGCGCCCAGCGGTCGCGCGCAGGTCGGGCAATCCCCATCGGGACCCGCGGCCTCCAGCTGTTCGTGCTGTGTCTTGAACTCCGCGTAGTCGCGTCGCAACGCCTCCAGTCGCGTCTCGGCTTCCTGCTGGTCACGCGTCCATTCACTCCGCCGGGCCTCGAGAGCGCCTTCGGCCTCTACGAGCTCGCCGCGGCGCGCGGCGACCCGTTCGGCGATCTCGGGTTCCCGGCCAGCCGCTTCGGCGAGCGTAGCCAGGCGGGCGCGGAGCCTTTCGACTTCGGCGGACAGCGACCCATGCTCGGCGGAAAGCGCCTGACGACGCCCTTCGTCGCGCTCGAGCGCGGCGAGGGCGCGCTCGGCGGCCAGCAGCTCGTCCCGAGGGGCCAGCTCCTGTTCGAGGGGGCCAAGACCGGCGCGGGCGCTGGCGACGGCTACCCGTTCGCGTTCCAGCCGCTCGAGCTCCCGCGCGCAACCGGCGGCTTCGCTCTCGGCAACGCGGAGCTCGGCGGCCAGCGCCTGATCGCGATCGCGACGTACCTGCACCTCCTCCCACCTGGGAGTGACGGTGGCGAGCAACGCGTCGGCCGTGCGGCGGCGCTTGGCACCGGCGCGTGAGGACTGCTCTGAGCGCTTGAGCGTTGCCGCGGCGACAGCGCGCGCTTCGCGTAGTTGCGCCTCGTCAGGCAGTCCCTGTCGCGAGGTGGTGATCTGCCCGGCAAGTACGTTGCGTTCGTTGCGCAGAATCACCTGTGCGTCGCGCAGCCGCTCATACCCCAGCACCCGGGACAGGAACTGGGCGCGCTCGGTCGGCCCCATCGCCGCCATCACGCTCAGTTCCTTCTGTCCGGTGAAATAGGTGTTGAAGAACTCGTCGCGCGTCATGCCGAGGCGGCGGCGCAATACGTCGGTGACCCCGGTGAGTCCGCTGGCGATCGGCTCGGCCCCTTCGTCGAGGTAGAGCTCGGCAGTCGTCAGGCCGCGCTGCACGCGGTATCGGTGCGGCCCCAGAACGAAGGACAGATCCACTCGTACCGACGCGCGAGCCGGCGCGCGGTGAAAGCGGATGCCATCGCGGCTTCCCCGGACAGCCGACGTGCCGTATATCGCCCACGCGATTGCCTCGAGCAGCGTCGACTTGCCGGAGCCGTTGGGGCCGATGACCCCGGTGAGCCCGGGACCGAGGGCCAGATGCGTGTCGGCGTGCTGCCGGAAGTTGCACAGCGTGAGTCCGGTGAGCCTCACGCGAGATCCACCGGCGCGCCGGCCTCCGCCGCAACGTCAGCGGCATCCAGGTAATGCAGTCCTAACGAAATGAGATCGGCCCGCGGCACCGCCGGATCGAGCTGGCGCTCCTCGAGGTACGACTTGACGGTGGCGGTGAGCGTGGGACGGCGGCCGGGAGCGCCGCTGAAAAGCACCTTGTGCGCTTCAGGCGGGCGCGCATCGATCCGCAGAAAGAGCGCCTGCTGTTTCAGCTCGCGCAGCCGCGCCGGATCGAGCTCGCGCATGAGACCGCGAGGCGTATCGAAGATCAGCAGGCGCGCCACCGCATCGCGAATTCCTCCTTTCACACCGCCGACCGCGCGCTCTATGGCGCTCATCAACTCGCTCGCCGAGAGCCCGACGGCGGAGATCGGGGGGATGTCGACCAGTCTCCGCTGCGAGGCCACGTGGTGAAATTTCGGCGGATGCCGAGCCAGGTCCTGATCGAGATCCATCTCGAGAAATCCCTTTCCCGGCAGCCGGAGCTCCTTTTCGTCCTGAAGGTCCCGCCACGGGTTCACACTCGTGTACTCGAGCGAGCCGCTGTAGTACGCGTTGTCGGCCACTCGAGTCTGGACGTGGTGATGTCCCAGCGCGACGTAGGTCCAGCGATCCGGATGCAGCTCCGCACTCGTCAGGTGAAGGGTCTGGCTCTCATGGCGCTGCTCGAGCACGTCGTCCAGGTAGCCGTGCAGCACCAGCACCCGGTAGCGAGAGGGAGTCGTTGGAGTCAGCGATGGCAATGCACCAGAGCGATCGGGCACTGCGAGTATCTCGAGATCGAGCTCCGGAAATCGCAGGGACTCCGGAGCATTGAAGACGACGGTGAACCCCAGCTGCCGGAACAGGCCGAGAATGCACCCGGTCTCGGTCGATCGAGGCTGATCGTGGTTTCCGCCGATCATCACGACGAGCGCCTTCGGCAGCGCGTCGCGAAGGCGCGCAAACTGACTGAAGGCGTGAATGATGACCGGATTTGCCGGCCTGACCACGTGGAATACGTCGCCGGCAATGAGGATCACGTCAGGCTCGAGCGCAATGACCTGATCCAGCGCGCGCACGAACGTCCCCGCCACGTCGGCCTCGCGCTGATTGAGCCCGCTCGCGGTGAGCCGATGGTATTGACGGTAGCCGAGGTGCAGGTCGGCGAGATGTACCAGGCGCACGATGGAATCTACCGCCCGAAGCGCGGGCCCGGCGAGGGCGCCACGATCAGCGCCGGTCGATCGAGTGCATGCGCTGGGTCATGCGCAGTTGGAACTGCAACGGCGCGCTCTGAGGTGACGCGGGCGAAAGGTGCGACTTGACGGTGATGGAAGTGCGCGAATCCGTAATCCAGCCTCGTTGCGAATCGACCAGCATCCCGCCGATGATCGTGCCGATCGTATCCACGGTTCGCCCCTCCAAGCGCTGCGCGCCGGCGTCGCGAGTGATGATACCGCGCATCGAGATGAAGGCCTCACCCTTTCGCGCCCGTACCGAATCGAGGCGGAACGCCGCGTGCACCATCGCTTCCGGTTTGCCCGGCGCCTGCCCGTATATGGGAACGCGCATGGCCTTGTTCCACGAGTCACCGACGTTCACCAAATAATCAGGTAGCGTCGCCGGCATGCTCGAGAACATCGCCGCCACTTCCGGGGTGACCGCATCGGCCCCCTCCAGCAGATCGGTTGCACCCTCGGGGGAAATGCGCGTTCGAACGCTGCGCCCCTGAAGGATGCGCCGCTGTTGTTCGCTCGGAATGGACACCCCTTCCCCACTCATCACGACCGAATCGATGATGGTCAGGAGCATCGTTCCGCGCGCATCGCCCCCTTCCACCACATGGCGGAGCAGCGCGACCGTCGCCATCCAGGAGCGGATGGTGGTAATGGAATCCTCACCCTCGAGGCGCGCGGTAGCGCTCATCTCCGTCTGCTGCTCCAGCCGCGTGCGAATCGTATCGCCCACACGTGGCTCGATGCGCAGATAGACCGGCGCAGCCTTTCCCTGAGCCCCCAGTGGAAACGCGGCCGCGAGGCACATCGACGCGGCCAGACACCATCGGATCACCGGTCGCCTCGGTCAGCCCGCATACGGATCGTCCGGCAGCGCCCGAATCGCCGCCGGCAGAACGGCCGGCTCTGCCTCACGAGCGGGAAGCCGCGATGCCAGACGCGATGCGAAGAAGCGACGAACGTCGGCGGGCCGCTGCTGCACGGCGGCGTTCCGCACCGCGAGCAGCTCCGCGTCGTCGTACAGCGCACGCATCTTCGCCACCCACGTGGGATCGAGCGACGGATCGAACTTTCGTAATGCACCGAGCAGCGCCGCTTCGAAAGAGACGTCGCTCGCCTGCGGGAACCGCTCGGCGCCATCGCGGCCACGCAGGATCGCGGGCCGGGGAAAGCGCACGAACACCGGTTGTGTGAAATGGGGATGTCGAACCATCAGCTGTCCTTTCGCGAGAGTCGCGAGCTTGCTCTTGGTCGCGGCGCTCAGCGTGGCATAACCCGGGGTCGCCAGCTCGTCGGCGTCCATGCGGCCGAACAACGACGTTCCCGCGTTTCCGACCACCCGCCGATGAACCTGCGATCGGAACTGCTGCGCGCCGAAAAGCACGAGGCCGAGGTAGCGCCCCCGTTCAGCGATGTCTAGCAGCATTTTCCGAACGTATGTATCCGGCCCATCGCCGGGAGCGTACTTGTTGAGCTCGTCTACGAATACCACCACGTGGTCAACGCCCAGCGTTCGTCGCTCGAGATGCTCACGAAGGGTGGAAACGACTCGCGCGAAGATCAGATCCTGGGCGTTTTCTTCCAGCAGTGCTACATCCACCACGTACACCGTGCGGTCCTGAAAGCTCCCCCACGGGAGGTCGCTCGTTTGGCCGTCATCGGTCACCAGGCCGGCGCAGCGCGTGGAGATGTTGATCAGCCGGTTGCGAACCTTTCGAATGGTCGCGGCGTGATGGGTACGCCAGCTCTCCCCGCCCCGGTCTTCGAGGTGGGCCAGCACGTCGCGAAAAAACTCCTCGAGATCGGCGAAGCTCCTCACCCGGTACCGCTTTCCGTTGGCCAGGCGCGGATCATGGAACTCGCGGTTCACCAGCTTCTCGCCGATGAAGTCGATCAGCGCGTCCGCCTTGGCATCGACATCGTCCCTGTTGAGCAGCACCTCGGCGAACTGAAGAACCTCCTGCAGCCCCCAGGTGAGCGCCGTCACGTTATGCAGCAGCGCCTCGTTCGACCGGATCGTGTTGAGCGATCGCCCGTCTGCCTTGTAGGGGGCAAAGTACTCCACATGCGGAAAAGGTTCGGCAGGCACACCGAGCCTTTCGTACATCGTACGGTCTTCGTCCGTCAGATCCGCGGCCTGGTCGAGATACAGCAGGTCGGGTCCCTTGACGTTGAAACAGACAGCGGCCACCGATCCCTTTTTCGCGGGAAAGTGGGCGAACAGGGAGGCGAGCAGCCACTCGATCGCGCTGGTCTTGGTCGCGAGCCCTGAGACTCCGCTGATGCTCAGGTGCGCGGCCTCCGGTCCAACGAGAAAATCGGCGTCGAGGTGGATCGGCGCGGACGTGTTGCCAGCGTGATAGATGCCGACGGGAATGGCGGTTCGCACATCCGCTCGTAGATAGGTATCCATCCGCAGGGCGAGGGCGACATCGGCATCGTTGGCGGAAAACACCTCACCCATCGGAACCGGCTGCAGGGGTTCCTCCGGGATCTGCCGGAGCACGGCCGCGGTGTAGAGACGAATCTCGGCGCGGTCGGTAGGTGCCAGCGCCACGCCGGCCGGGTCACCGTCGTACCCCAGAACGTCGAAGATCGGCGAGGGGACATCGGTGTAGCTCTTTCCGTCGGTAACCACTCCATAGATCCGCGGAATGTGCCCGCTGACCGGCAGGGTTCCCTCTACCCTGACGATCGTACCGATTCCCACCGGCGCATCGAGCGCCGTCCAGAAGTGAAATTCGTGAGGCGTGTTAGGCTGCCGCTCGGTAGCTATCACCCGTCCCAACGGGCGCACCACCTCATCTGACGGCTCCGAGCCGTTGGGCGCGCCGATCACGCCTGCCTCCCTGTCGGCGCCGCGGCGCTGAGTCCCTGTTCCACGGCTCGTACACCGTACGCCAGGCGATCCCAGCGCGCGTCAGGCACGGCCAGCGGCGCCCGTTCGGCCATTACCCAACGGGAAACGAGCTCGGCCCGTCCGGACGGATCATCGCTCTCGGCAACCTCCACGCGCACCAGGCCCCACAGCACGTCGTGCCCCTCGGGATCGCGCAGTCGCAAATACCAGGAATGCACCGGACGGCGCCCGCGCGGGGCAACGCGCACCACCCTCGTTCGCTCGCCGGCGCGCAGCGACAGTGCCGCCAGCATCCCATCAGCATCGCCATAAAAGGTGCGGTGGCTCTTTACCACGCCAATGGCCAGCGGAGACACGGCCAGGCGCTCGTTACCGGCGATTCCCCCGTCCACGAACAGCGGCGAACGCTGGGACTCGCACCAGCTTTGAGCGACACGCTGCTCCGCCAGCTCACGATCCCGCATCACCGCCTGCCGGGCGCGATCCTGGAGCAGTGTTGGATGCAAGGTGCCCGAGTCTACATCGTCCTGGGTGAGAGTCTCGACCACGGCCAGGGGGGCGCAGGCAGCGCGCAGCTGTGGCGCGTCTACCAGGGCCAGCGGCGCGTACACCCGGCGTTCGACGACCGTGGGCCCCCAGCTGCGCATTCGGCGTCCCTCGCGCCGTTGAATTCCGGCCGACACCGTGCCGATCACAAGGGGCGCGACGGGCTTCAACCAGGCAAAGACACGCGTTTCCTGGCGACCATCGAGAAAGCCGCCGAACCCTGTGAGCGGAGCGCCGGACACGGGAGTGGATAGCGAGGTTGCACTTTCCACGGCTTCCGCGTCTACAGCACGAGGGGGCTCCGCATCGAATGTGGCCCGCTCGAGAGGTGCGGCGTCGAGGACCACGCGCGCCCCTTCAATTTGTGCGAGCACCGTTCTCAAGACAGAGCGAACGCTCGGCACTCGGTCCCGCGACTCGTGAATCTGCGAACTCCTTTCGGACAATCGTCCCTGCGGCGGCAACCGGTTCGGCGCAAGCGTGGCCGTCTCACGGCGAGCGAGACGCATGCGTTGCGCACGCTGCTCTATGCTGCGCTCGTGCTCTGTTCGTGCATCCTAGCGATCACGCTGGGGTGGGACAAGGCAATGGTCTGGCTCGGCGTACTTCCCGCGGAAGAGGCGCCGATCGCCCCCGCGCTGTCGTCCAAGCTAACCGACCTGTCGCAGCGGCCCGACATTCTGTTTCAGGTGTTCGGTACCCGTGAACAGCCGCGGATGATTCCGCTGGCGGTGATGACGGGAGGCAAGCTACGACACATCCAGCTCGACAGCGACGGCTGGCGCCGGTTCGACGAGATGTACCTGCGTGCAGGAAAGGAATACACGCTGCTCTCCGGCGGCCGCGTTTACGGCGCCGCACGGCTGGAGCGCGGCATGTGGGAAGGGGATTCGCTTCCGCTGTATCAGCTAGAGGGGTGTCAGTCGCACGTACCGCTCGCCGATGTGACGATTCTCTCGGAACGGCCGCGGCGCGGTTTCATCGTCGAGATGTTCGCCTCGAATGCGGCGCTTCCCCCGATCGAGCGGACGCTCGAAACGACTGACGTACCGTCGGTCGAGATGCTGCTGCCGGCCGGGGAGAAACGTGAGCAAATGAAGAAGGGAATGCTCACGGCGCTCGATGGCCGCGCGATCAAGATCGCGACCGGCGCAACTCCGTGGCCGACAATGGTAACGTCATGGCTCGACTCGGCGTCCTGGATCGCCAACGATCCCACGGCGGGCACGCAGCACATTTTCGTGATCGCCGACCGCGGCCCGGACGGCCAGTACCACGTCACCTATCGCCACCAGACCGATGAGCCGTTAGGCAAGGCCGAGTTCCGGCGATTCATCGACCATCTCGATGTCACCGGCGATGGCGTGGATGAGCTGGTGCTGGAAGGTTGGCAGTTCGGGGGCAAGACGTGGATATCGGTGCTGAGCTACCAGGGCGGCGAATGGGGCGAGATCTTCCGCAGCCGCGCCAACTGGTGCCTCGATCCGCAGCCGCGCAAGCGAATCGCGCGTTCCGGCGGCCTGCTATCGTACAACTCCGACCGCGAGCCCATCGCCGACCGGTAGCACGGTACCGTCGATCCGGGGGTCGGTGGCGAAGCGGCGGTTGAACTCGCGCACGGCCAGGGTCTGGGCGTCGTTCACGTCGGGATCGGCGACGCGGCCACCCCAGAGTGCGTTGTCGGCGAACACCAGCCCCCCCTTTCTCGTGAGGCGCAGCGCCCATTCGAGATAGTTGGGCATCGGCTCCTTGTCGGCATCGATGAACACTGCATCGAACTGCTCCCCATCCAGCGCCGGCAGCAGCTCCAGAGCACGGCCAACGCGTACCGTCACCCGGTCGCCGACCCCGGCCCGCTCCAGATAGCGGCGGGCGAATTCGGCGTGCGCTGGCTCGATCTCGAGCGACAGAATCCGCCCCTCGTCGCCTAACGCCCGAGCCATCCAGATCGCCGAGTAGCCGCCGAGCGTTCCCACCTCGAGAACGCGCCGGGCGCCGATCGCTCGCAGCATTACCTGCAACACCCGCCCGGCACGCGGCGAAATCGAGATCGGCGGCAGTCCGGCCCGGTCGGCTTCCTCCCTCAGCGCGTTGAGCAGCGCGTCATCGCGTGCGAACAGCGATCCGACGTATTCCTCCAGCCGGTCTTCCATGCGCGGTTACTCTACGCCCAGGTCCCACGCCTGCTCGAGGTCCTTCCGCGAGTAGGCACGGAACGCTGTGAGCGTGGTTGTGCGCTCGAGCCCAGGCACCTTGACGAAGTCCTCAGTCACTACGCGCGCAATGTCGTCGTACGAGGGCACCCGCACGATCGCGACGAGATCCCATTCTCCAGATACCGAGTACACCTCGGTAACGCCATCGATGCCGGCGAGCCGGGTGGCCGTCTCGGGGATCTGCTTGGGATCGCAGCGGATCAACACGATGGTCGTGATCACGAGTCGTCCGGGTGAGGGGGAACATTCAGCAGCCAGACGCCGGCGATCGCGTCGGCGGAATCGACCTCGATGAGAATATCACGCGCGATGCGGACCGTCTGCTGTGCTTTTGCCCGGCCGACGCGAAAGTGGACCGTCCGCTCGGCCTGGTCGGTCTCGGCGATCAACAGCGTGGGGACCTCGAACGAGGCCACGCGCGCCGTAGATTCGTCATGCGGAATCGTGAGGCGACCGGCGCGTACTTCGTCAGGCGGGCCCAGCGTACGCACCGTGCGTACGTCGGGCCAGACGGCCACCTCCACCCCGCGGATGCTCCCCGACGCGAGATCGAGGATCAGCCACGATCCGTCAGTGCCGGTGATCTCCACTGAGCCCGAAACGCCTTCGCCTTCCGCAGGCGCGGCCGATGAGGCGGACAGAATGCCGGTGTCGCGGTCCCACCGGTATTCCACCGGCCACTCCGATCCGTCGGTAGCTTCCACTTGAACCGTTATGCTCACGCGCTTCCTCCGTGTACTCAACGATGCACTTCGCCCGCGCGCGTCGCCGCGTCATTTTGACGCGCCACGATCCGGAATCGCGCTGGCGGTTATATACCCCCCAGGTCACGGGTGGGCGAGAGCCTTGCCCTCCCCCGCCATTTCACGGTAGGCAGCGACCACCCGGCGGACTCCGTCCACCACTACATCGAGCGGCGACGCGTACGATATACGGATCCAGTCGGGCGCGAGAAAAGCCTCTCCCGGAACGACCGCAATGCCGTGTCGCTCGAGCAAATGCCGGGCGAAGACGCTTCCCGCCGCACCATTGCCCCCCGGAATGCCCGAGACATCGAGAAAGAGATAGAACGCTCCCTCCGGATGTATCCATCGCAGCCCCGGCTCCTCTCGCACTATCGCGAGGGCGGCATCGCGACGCTCCCGGAACGCCGCCACCATCGACCCGATCGCCGCATCCGACTCCTCGTGTCGCTCGAGCGCTGCCAACGCGGCGTGCTGGGAGACCGCGGCGGCATTGGACGTGGTGTGCGACTGCAGCGCGGCCATCGCTTGCGCCAGCGATCGCGGAGCGATGGCCCACCCGATCCGCCACCCTGTCATTGCGTATGCCTTCGCTACCCCGTCGACGACCACCACGCGACTCGGCCAACGCGCGAGAGCGAGCGCCGATGGCGCGGGAGACTCGTAGCTGATCCGCCGGTAGATCTCGTCGCTGATAACCCACCAGCCGCGTTCCTCGGCCAGCGCGAGCAGGTCACCGAAGGCGGTCTCATCGTAAATTGCGCCAGTCGGATTGCAGGGCGAGTTGATGATGATTCCGCGCGTGCGCGAACTCGCCGCGCGCTCGAGCGCCTGACGATTTACCCTGAGCCCCAACTCCCGAATACCGGCGACCGGCACCGGCGTGGCGCGTGCGATACGCACGATCTGGTAGTAGCTGGTCCAGGCCGGCGTGGGAATGAGCACCTCATCTTCGGGACCGAACAGTGCGAAGCACGCGTTCATCAGGGCCTGCTTCGACCCCGCCGACACCACCACTTCGTCAGGCCGAACGACGCCTCCTTTACCGGGGTCGAGCATCGCCGTCGCCTGATGGGCAATGGCCTCGCGCAGGGCCAGAATGCCTTCGGTGGCCGTGTAGCGTGTGGCACCCTCGTCGATCGCCAGCTTCCCCGCGCGCCGGATGAACGCCGGCGTATCGAAATCGGGCTCGCCCGCACCGAGATTCACCACGGCGACGCCAGCGGCGCGCAATGCCCGCGCGCGTGCCGATACCGCGATCGTCGCCGACTCACTGAGCGTGACGATGTTCGGGGAAGGTGCGAACTCGGGCATCAACCAGGATGGTGTGGGAGGGGGAACGCGCGAGTAAGTTACAACCCCACGGCGCATTGCGCGCCGATTGACAATGGAGGGTTTGTGGAGCGGGACTTGATGCCCCCGGTGCAGGGGCAAGAGCGCGCCGGTATTGCGCGCGGACAAAACACGGTTCATACGCTGCCGCACGATGCGGCCGCGATTCGACAGTTTCTTACACACATATTCGATCGCGTCGACGCGTCGGGTGAACCGGCGATCCATGGCGTGGTACTCGCCGCCGATGCGCAAACCGTAATGGCGATTGGGCGCGTTGCCGCCACCATGGAACGGCCCGCAGGAGCGACGGTGCTCGCGGTGCCATCGGCGCAGCGAGGGGCGCGCGCGCTCCGCTCCGCAATTCCCACCGTGCTCGTGGCAACACCCGGCGACCTGCTGGCGCTGATGCGGGAATCGCTTGCCAAGCTGAGCGCCGTTCGAGCCACTGTCTTTGCGTGGGCCGACGACCTGTTGGCCTTCGATGAAGAGCCGTTGGCCACCATCGTATCAGACCTTCCAAAGGATGCCGCACGACTCCTGGTCGCCGCGCGCCTTACGAGCGAGGTGGAGGCCTTCGCCGAGCGCTTCGTGCGTCGCGTGCCGCGCGGAGCGCCCGCGCCTGACGAGCCACTCAGGGTACCTGTCGGGTACGTTGCGGTGGCCGGGGCAGCGAAGCCGGCGGCGCTCCGCAGGATACTCGATCTGATCGATCCGGCGACGGCGGTGGTTTACGCGCGTACCGATGAAGGCGCGCGTGCCGCACGCGCCGAGCTCGAGGCCATGGGCAGCGCGGCGCACGGTGTTCGGGTCAGCACGGAAACGGCCGCGGCCGAAGCCGAGCTGCTCCTGTTGTTCGAACTTCCAGCCTCACCAGGCGACCTGCGCGCGCTTACAGCCAACGGCGTCAAGAGGGTCGTTGCGCTGGCGCGTTCTCGCGAAATGCCGTTGCTGCGCGCGCTGGCCGGCACTCATGCTCAGCCTCTCACCCTGGCCGGACCGGCCGAGCAGGCTCGCGCTCGCGAAGAAGCGACGCGTGATGCCTTGCGAGCGGTGCTGGCTGCCGGCGTACCCTCGCGCGAGATCCTCGCCCTCGAGCCACTGCTCGAGGAATATGATGCTGTGGAGATCGCAGCTGCGGCGCTCCGCCTGCTCGAGCGCGGACGCGAGGGGAGACCCGCGCCATCCGCGAGTCCTGCTGCTAGTCCGTCCGCAACTTCGCCGGCGAGTCCGTCCGGGCCGCCTGCAACCGAGCGGGTCGCCTCACGCGGTACTGTGCGAGTGTTCATCAACGTCGGAACACGGGATGGCGCGGCGGCCCGCGATCTTGTTGGTGCCATCGTCAATGTGACCGGCGTACCCGTCGACCGAATCGGAAAGGTGGAGCTGCGTGAATCCCATGCACTCGTCGAGCTGCAATCTGATGATGCAGACCTGGTCGTCGAAAAGCTGACCGGCTCGACGATTCGCGGCCGGCGCGTTGCTGCGCGGGCAGACCGCGACCGGGCTGGCGGCGACCGGGGCCCTGAAAGGCCTCGGGAGCGAAGCGACCGCTTCGGAAGTGGAGGCGGGAGCGACCGGACGCGGGAACGAAGTGCCGAGCGGACGGGCGCACGTGGCGACAGATCGGCGGGACGCGGAGGCAAGCGGCCAGCGAGCAGTGAGCGCACAGGCAGCTGGAGCAGCGATCGCAAGGCTAGCCGGGCCACCGAACGCTCGAGCGCAAAGAGTGGCGAGCGGCCGGCAGGTCGCGGAAGTGAGCGATCGAGTGCGCGGAGCAGCGAGCGACCGGCAGGCCGTGGTTCCGAGAGACCGGCAAGCCGTGGTTCCGAGCGGCCTGGCTCGAGAGGGAGCGCTCGACCGCCGGGCCGGGGTGGCGAGCGCTCCAGCTCGCGTGGCAGCGAACGCTCCGGCCCTCCGGCGCGCCGTGAGCGTAGCCAGGCCCCACGGGGGCGCCGGTCTGATTGACCCTTCACCATTCGGAAGCCCTACCGCGTGTACTCCTCCACTCGTCAGGGATGGATCGAGGTGGTCACCGGCGTGATGTTCAGCGGCAAGAGCGAGGAGCTCCTCCGTCGCGTCCGCCGGGCGACCATTGCCAGAAAGAAGGTGCAGGTATTCAAGTCTCACCTGGATGACCGCTACGGCGGCGTGCACGCCGTGGCGAGCCACGACGGCCGCGCCGCCGACGCGATCCCCGTCGATTCATCGGGGGAGATTGCTCGGCAGATAAATCCCCTCGCCGACGTCATTGCCATCGATGAAGCACAGTTTCTCGACCAGGGGGTGGTGACGCTCGCCACGCGACTCGCCGAGGACGGCGTGCGGGTGATCGTCGCCGGCACGGACACGGACTTCCGGGGCGAGCCATTCGGCCCGATGGGCGCACTCATGGCTGTGAGCGAGCTGGTAGACAAGCTCCACGCGATCTGTGTGATCTGCGGGAACCCGGCGAGCCGCAATCAGCGTCTGATAGGCGGGCGTCCTGCCCGCTACGACTCGCCGACGATCATGGTCGGTGGATCGGAGTCGTACGAGGCGCGGTGCCGTCACTGCCATCGGGTGCCGCGCGCAGACGAGGACCAGGTTTCGCTGTTATGACCCTTTGTCCGGATAAATGACGTTTCTGGCGGGCCAGCCCAGCAAACATCTGGTTTCTTCGCCGATTTCGTTGACCGGAATCTCCGTCCATCCCATTATGGGCACGGTTCCTGAATGCGCGACGGCCATATGCTCCTCGTTGGACTGACTGGAAACATTGCGAGCGGAAAAAGCTCGGTAGGCCGGCTTCTAGTGGAGCGGGGCGCTACGCTCATCGATGCCGACGTTCTGGCGCGCCAGGCGGTCGACGTTGGAACCCCGGGCCTGGACGCAATTCGCGAGCGGTGGGGAGCATCCGTGATGGCGCCGGACGGTGCACTCGACCGGGGTGCGCTGCGCGAGCGTGTCTTTGCCGATGAAGTGGAATTGGCCGCTCTCAATGCCATCGTTCACCCCGAAGTCACCAGGCTTCGCGATCAGCTCGTGGCCGCGGCACGCGGTCGCGGCGACCGTATTGCCATCTGCGACATTCCGCTTCTCTTCGAGAAACACCTCACCGACGAGTTCGACCTGCTGCTGCTCGTCGATGCGCCGCGCCCGGCAAGACTCGAACGCCTGATGCGCGATCGCGGGCTGAACGAAGCCGACGCGATGCAGATGATTGCCGCGCAGATGCCTGCGGAGCTGAAACGCGCGCGAGCGGACATCGTGATCGACAACACGGGTTCGATGGCCGATCTCGAGCGACGCGTCGGAAACGTCTGGACGCGGCTGGAACGTGAGGCCGACCGCCGCGAGCACGCAGAGAGCGGCGTTGCTTGACAGCCTATCGAGGTACCGGTAGACTTCGCGCCGACTCGACCCCCCCGGGAGTGGCGCGTGACGAAGATACCGCAGGATCTCCGCTACACTGAAGAACACGAATATGTGAAAGAGACCGGGGACGCCGGCGTCGTGCAGATCGGGATTACCGATTTCGCCCAGGGCGAGCTTGGCGACGTAGTGTTCGTCGAGCTCCCCAAGGTCGGCAGCCAGTACACCCGCATGGACGTATTCGGTACCATCGAGGCGGTTAAGGCGGTATCGGAGCTTTTTTCCCCGCTTACGGGCGAAGTGGTCGAGATCAATGAGCGGCTCGATCAGGAGCCGGCACTGGTCAACACCGATCCCTACGGAGATGGTTGGATGATCAAGCTCCGTGTTACCGATGGCGCGGAGCTGGCGCAGCTGCTGGACGCGGATTCGTATGAGCAGAAGGTGGGGTGAGGGGGTCGAGGGTCGGGGGTCGGGGGTAGAGGGAGCGGGAAATGGGAAATGGGAAATGGGAAACGGAGCCTGATGAATCTCGGATTCCTCGAATGGCCGGTGCGGACTTTTCCCGTTTCCCGTTTCCCCTTTCCCGTTTTCCCCCGCGACCCTCGACCCTCAACCCCCGTAATCTTCCACCGGCGGACACACGCACATCAGGTTGCGGTCGCCGTAGGCGCTCTCGATCCGGCCGACCGCCGGCCAGAACTTGCGGTCGCGCAGCCACGAGACGGGAAATGCCGCCTGTTCGCGGGTGTAGGGGTGTTCCCACTCCGATTGGGTAACGTGGGCCGCCGTGTGCGGCGCATTTCCTAACGGGTTGTCGTCCCGGCTCATCTCGCCGCGCTCGATCGCCGCGATCTCTTCGCGGATGGCGATCATTGCGTCGCAGAAACGGTCCAGCTCCCCCTTCGCTTCGCTTTCGGTCGGCTCGATCATGAGCGTGCCGGCCACCGGGAACGACACCGTAGGAGCGTGGAAGCCATAATCCATCAGCCGCTTGGCGATGTCCTCGACCTCCACGCCGGCGCTCGCCTTGAGCGGCCGTGGATCGATGATGCACTCGTGCGCCACCAGCCCGTTGTCTCCCTTGTACAGCACCGGAAAATGCTCGGCGAGTCGCTTCGCCATGTAATTCGCGTTCAGAATGGCGATTTCAGTCGCTCTCGTCAGGCCGTCTCCGCCCATCAGCAGGATATACATGTACGAGATGGGCAGAATGGAGGCGCTCCCCCACGGCGCGGCCGACACGGCACCGACTCCGCCGCCGTGACCTAGCGACACGACCGGATGACCCGGGAGAAATGGCACCAGATGCTCGGCAACCCCGATCGGGCCCATCCCCGGACCGCCGCCTCCGTGCGGAATGCAGAAAGTCTTGTGCAGATTCAGATGACACACATCCGCGCCGATGTCGGCCGGACGCACCAGCCCCACCATCGCGTTCATGTTTGCGCCATCCATGTACACCTGGCCGCCGTGCTCGTGGATGATCGAGCACACCTCGCGAATCTCCTCCTCGAACACACCGTGCGTGGACGGATAGGTCACCATCAACGCCGAAAGCTCGCGCGCGTGCTTAGCCGCCTTCGCGCGCAGATCCTCCAGGTCCATGTGCCCGTCGGCGTCGGTCTTCACCACTACCACCCGCAGCCCGGCCATGACCGCGCTGGCCGGATTGGTGCCGTGCGCCGATTGCGGAATGAGGCACACCGTGCGCTCCGCCTCGCCGCGCGAGGCATGAAAGCCACGGATCGCCAGCAACCCAGAGTACTCTCCCTGCGATCCGGCGTTAGGTTGCAGCGAGATCGCGGCAAAGCCCGTTATCTCCCGCAGCGCCCGCTCGAGCTCATCGAACATCCTTCGGTATCCCGCCGTCTGCTCCGCCGGTGCGAACGGATGAAGCTTGCCGAACTCCGGCCAGGTGACCGGATACATCTCCGCCGTCGCATTGAGCTTCATCGTGCACGAGCCGAGCGGAATCATGCCGTGCACCAGCGAGAAGTCGCGTGACTCGAGCGCCCGCATGTAGCGCAGCATCTCCGTCTCAGAGTGGTATCGATTGAAAACCGGGTGCAGCAGATACGGCGACGTCCGCGCTACCGGCGACCCGTAGGGCGGTGTATCACCCTCACCGAGCGCCACCTCTCCCTTCTCACCGGCCAGCACGCTGGCCAGGAGTCGCACGTCGGCTTCGGTCGATACCTCATCGAGGGAAACTGTCACCGTTCCCGCATCGAGGCGCCGCAGGTTGATCCCCTGCTTCTCCGCTCGAACGAGAGCCTCACGCGTCGCCGCTTCGCCAAGTTCGAGCCGAAGCGTATCGAAATAGGTGGCGTGGCCGATTGCAACTCCCGCACTCTCCAGCGCCCGTGCCAGCCTGCCAGTGAGCGCACGCACTCGTGAGGCGATCCGTCGCAGGCCGTCGGGACCATGCCACACCGCGTACATTCCGGCGATTACCGCCAGCAGCACCTGAGCCGTGCATACATTGCTCGTCGCCTTTTCCCGCCGAATGTGCTGTTCACGAGTCTGCAGCGCCATCCGCAGCGCCGGCCGGCCGGACGAATCGCGCGAGACGCCGATGATCCTGCCCGGGATCACGCGCTTGTACTCCTCGCGCGTGGCAAAGAACGCCGCGTGAGGCCCGCCGAAGCCCAGCGGAACTCCGAACCGCTGCGAGTTGCCGACCGCCACGTCGGCACCCCACTCGCCAGGCGGCGTTAGCAGCGTAAGAGCCAGGAGATCGGTGGCCGCCACCACCAGCGCACCCGCGCTGTGCGCCTGATCGCAGAGCGCGCGATAGTCGTGCACTCCGCCATCGGTCCCCGGGTATTGCAACAGCACACCGAACACCGAGTCGTCGAAGACGAAATCGGCCGGATTCCCGACCGCGATCTCGAATCCGCGCGCATCGGCGCGTGTGCGAACCACGTCGATCGTCTGCGGATGACAGTCCGACGCGACGAGAAACTTCAGACGCTCCGCCGAGGCAAGCGCGTGCGCCATCGCCATTGCCTCCGCGGCCGCCGTTCCCTCATCAAGCAGCGATGCGTTGGCGATCGGCAGCGCGGTCAGGTCGCTGACCATCGTCTGGAAAGTGAGCAGCGCCTCGAGTCTACCCTGCGCAATCTCCGCCTGATAGGGCGTGTATGCGGTATACCAGCCGGGATTCTCGAGAATGTTGCGCTGTATGATCGGCGGGGTGTGCGTGTCGTAGTAGCCCATGCCGATGAACGATCTGGCCACCACGTTCTGCTCAGCCATCGTCCGCAGCCTCGCCAGCGCCTCGTGCTCGTTCAATCCCCGCGGCAGTTGGAGCGGCCGGCGGTATCGTATGCCTTTCGGCACGGCGGCATCCACGAACGCCGCCAGCGATTCATGGCCGAGGACTTCGAGCATCTCGGCGATCTCATCTTCGTTCGGGCCGATGTGCCGGCGTGGAAAGCCATCAGGATCCAACAGCGTCTGCTGCGCGGGTATGGTCGTCGTCATGCCTCACTCGGCCGTTAGGTTGGGCGCCGGATGCTCGCCTGCGCCGCCGGGAAATTTACTCGCGGGCCGCTCGTCCCGCCGTCCACTGAAGGAGGCTCGCGCTCCCCGCGGTTGCCAAGCGCCTTCGCTGCCGCTTTCGTTCCAGACCATGCGGCCCCACACGATGGCTCAATGGCGCATGCTTCCCCCGATGGTGCTTCCGGGCGCCGACAACATGGCGCTGGACGATGCATCCGCAATCCTGGCCCGCGACACCGGAGAGGTGATCGCCCGCGTCTATGGCTGGACCCGGCCCACCCTCTCCTTTGGCCGGCACCAGCGCTCGGCCGGCCTGTACGACCCCTGCGCCGCGCGGGAACGTGGCATCGACGTCGTGCGCAGACCCACGGGGGGGCGGGCGGTGCTCCACTGGCGCGAGATTACCTACTGCGTGGCAGCGCCGGAAGAGGCTCTGGGCGCACTGGGACAGTCCTACGCATTGATCAACTCGCTCCTGGTCTCCGCGTTACGGATGCTGAGCGTTGAGGCGTGTGTAGCCTCCCCGGCGTCGCGCACACCGCGTCCTGGCCCCGGCGCCTGCTTCGAGGAGCCCGTGGCTGGGGAAATCGTCGCCGCCGAGCGCAAACTGGTGGGAAGTGCTCAGCGCCGGGGAGACGGCGCGTTTCTGCAGCATGGCTCCATTCTGGTGGATGATGACCAGGCACTGGCGGCTGCGCTGCGAACGGAATCCGTGTCACCGCCAGTACCCGCCGCGACGCTGCGGTCGCTCGTCGGATACGCCCCGACGCTGGAAGAATTCGATGCCGCCCTGGCGGCGGCCATCGAGGCCGAGTTCGGCAGCGCGCCCGTGCCGTTGCCTTTCCATGATGAGATTGGTGCCGCGTTGGATGCGCGACGCCCGCGTTACCTTTCCGAGGGCTGGACGTGGCGGAGGTGACGCACCCCCCTGTGAGGCGTCTCCCCTCCGTCCGTGCGTTTCACCCGGTCCGTTTCCCGTTCCAAGTCAACCGATGCGACGATTCCTCTCCGGTACCGCGCTCGTGCTGTGTATTTCCGGCTGCGACGGCGGCGCACCTCCCGAGCCCGCGAACGAGTACGGTGGTACGCTGGTCATTTCCACCGGCGCCGATATCAACGGCCTGATGCCGCCGCTCATTTACACGGTTCAGGAAAACAGCGTCGTCGATATCATTTTCGAAAGGCTTGCCGAACCGGGAATGGATCTCAACAGCGTTGGCGACCTCGGGTTCACGCCGGAGCTGGCGCAGTCGTGGGAGTGGTCGGAGGATTCGCTGAGCATCGCGTTCTCGATGCTGCCCAACGCACACTTCCACGATGGACAGCCGGTGACGGCGCACGACGTCGCCTTCACCTATGATGTCTATGCCGATCCGCGTACAGGATCGGGCGAGGCCGAGCTGCTCGCGCATATCGATTCAGTTACAGCGCGCGATTCGGCTACAGCGGTGTTCTGGTTTGCACGGCGATATCCGCAGCAGTTCTTCGACGCGACGTATCATATGCGCATCCTGCCCAGGCATTTGCTGTCCGGCGTTGCCAGGGGGGAGCTGCGGACTGCGGAGTTTGCCCGGCAGCCGGTGGGAAGCGGGCAGTTCCGGTTCGTTCGTCACCAGCCGGGCGCGATGTTCGAGGTTGCCGCCGACACGACACATGCCCGGGGCCGCCCTTACCTCGACAACATCGTCTGGACCGTAACCTCCGATCTCTCGGCGGCGATGACACGTCTGCTGGCTCGCGACGCCGATTTTCTCGAGATGGTCCCGGCCGGCAAGTTTTCGGATGTCGCCGCGCAGTCGGAACTCGCCTTGGCGCGCTATCCATCGCTAGGTGTGGGATTTCTGCAGTTCAACCTCCAGGACCCGCGCTCGCCCGCGTCGCCGCATCCCATCTTCGGAAACCGCGAGGTTCGTCGCGCCATTGCGATGTCGCTGGACCGGAAGAAACTCGTTTCAGCGGTCTTCGATTCACTGGCCATCGTGGCCCAAGGACCATTCGCGAGCGTTCTGGCCACCGCTGACAGCTCGGTTCGGCAGATCGAGTTCGATCCGGCGCGCGCTCAAGAGATTCTCGATTCGCTTGGCTGGCGGGACCGGAACGAAGACGGGGTTCGTGAGCGCAACGGTCGACCGCTGAGCTTCACGCTGGTATCGCCCACATCGAGCGTATACCGCACGCGGATGGCGATTCTGATCGAGGACATGCTGAGCGATGTCGGCATACGAGTGGTTCTGCAAACGATGGACATCAATCCTTTCATGCAGTTTGGCAACTCGCGCGCGTTCGACGCGATTTTCTCGTCCACTTATTATGATCCGAGTCCGGCTGGAATCCGGCAGACGTGGAGTTCCGCCGCTGCGCGCAAGGGCGGAAGCAACCTCAGCGGTTATTCGAATCCGGTGTTTGATCGCCTGGTGGACAGTGCGGCATCGTCAATGGACGGCACCGCCTATCGCACGTATTACCGACGGGCCTACGAGATCATCATCGCGGACGCCCCCGGCGTGTGGCTGTACGAGACGGTGAACTTCGCGGCGCACGACAGGCGTGTACAGCTCGCCGAGCTGCGCGCCGATGCTTGGTGGGCCGGCATTGGGCAGTGGAAGATCGCGCCTGACGGGCGGCTCCCTCGCGACGGCATTCAAAAGGGACTCGCGGCGAATTAGCGTGAGGCGGCTGCTCGCAAGGCGGCTTTGGCACATGGGCGTGGTGGTCGCACTGGCCACCACGCTCAGTTTTTTCCTGATCCGGCTGGCACCCGGTGACCCGTTCACCGCGCTGCTCCAGAATCCGAAGATGACGCCCGCGCTGGCCGACGACATCCGCGCTCAGTGGGGGCAGGACGGATCGATGGCCCGGCAGTACGCCATCTATCTCGGCCGGGTGGCGAGGGGCGACCTTGGCTTCTCGTTTACGTACTGGCGTCCGGTCCGTACGCTGGTCGCCGAGCGGCTCCCGCGTACGCTGCTGTTGATGGGACTGGCCCTGACGGTGAGTTTCGCGATCGGCATGGCGGTGGGCATCGTGCAGGCCCGCGTCGCCGGCAGCGCTGCGGACAAGGCGTTAGGTGCGGTGACGCTGTTCTTCTACTCGTTGCCCGACTTCTGGCTCGCGCTGGTGGTGCTGTACGTGTTCGGCTACAAGCTGGACCTCTTTCCGACCAGCATGATGCCGGCGTTTCACATCGCCTCGTTGCCGTGGTGGGAGCGGATCGGTGAAGCGGCGGTCCGTCTGACGATGCCGGTAGCCACGCTGGCGCTGCTCACCTCGGCGCTGATCGCGCGATACCAGCGGGCAGCAGTGCTCGACGTGTCGGGCAAGGACTTCGTCAGAACCGCTCGCGCGAAGGGGGCCGGGGAGGGGCGGGTGATGATGCGTCACATTCTGCGCAACGCGCTCCTGCCGGTAATCACGCTGATCGGACTGGCGGTGCCGGCGTTGCTGGCCGGCGCGGTATTCGTCGAGCGCATCTTCTCGTATCAGGGCATGGGCTCGCTCACCGTCGACGCGATCCGCAACGGCGATCCGGAGCTGGTGGCGTCGCTGGTACTCCTCATCGCCGTGCTCGTCTCGATCGGCAACCTCTGCGCCGATCTGCTCTATGCCGTGGTGGATCCGCGGCTCCGCACGCGCGCCTGACGTGAACACCGTCGCCTGGGTCGTCGCCGCGGCGTTGATCGCGATCGGGTGCGCCGCCGCCGCGCGGTGGCGCGGTGCGGCCATTTCGCATGAGGGACCGTGGCGGACGGCAGTGCATCGCTTCAGGAGCCACGGACCGGCAATGGCCGCCGTTTACCTTCTCATAGCGCTGGTGGTGGTGACGATGCTGGCTCCGTGGCTGGTATCGTTCGAACCTAACGACACACTGATCGCCCCGCCCGAGCAGCCGCCTTCACTCGCGCATCCGTTCGGAACCGATTTCGCCGGCCGCGACGTGCTCAGCCGGGTGCTGTACGGCGGACAGATCTCGCTCCCGGTGGCGTTCCTCTCGGTGCTGCTTGCCGCGACGATCGGAACCGGCTACGGAGCCGTCGCCGGGCTGGCGCGGGAACGCGTCGACGCAGTCATGATGCGCTTCATCGATGCGG
Organism: Gemmatimonadaceae bacterium; assembly: GCA_051002815.1. Classification (GTDB taxonomy): domain Bacteria; phylum Gemmatimonadota; class Gemmatimonadetes; order Gemmatimonadales; family Gemmatimonadaceae; genus JALZIF01. The sequence goes on along the minus strand of JBPCLX010000175.1, from coordinate 525 downwards.
CGCTGGCCATTCCGCGGCTCTTTCTGCTCATTGCCGTACTGGCGATCTGGGGAAACCCGAGCGTGCCCCTGCTCATCGTGCTGCTCGGCACCACCGGCTGGTTCGGGGTGAGTCGGCTGGTGCGGGCGGAGGTCCGCGCACTGCGCAGCGATGAATGGATGATCGCCGCCGATGCGTTAGGCGCCACCCGGATCCGGCTGCTCTGGCGGCATGCCCTGCCCAACGTCCTCTCCCCGGTGATCGTCGCCGCCACCCTGGGCGTCGGGAACATCATTCTGCTCGAGGCGGCGCTCGGCTACCTGGGTATCGGCATTCAGCCGCCCACCGCCAGCTGGGGGAACATCGTCCAGGATGGCGCGCAGGCAGTGTTCACCGTGTGGTGGCTGTTCGTGTTCCCGGGATTGGCCATCGTGCTGACCACCATGTCGTTCAACATTGCGGGCGACGCCTTGCGCGACGCACTCGATCCGCGCGAGGTTGGGCGGCGATGACCGAGCCACTTCTCTCAGTTCGCGACCTGCGCAC
>JBPCLX010000174.1:0-4526 GCA_051002815.1 Gemmatimonadaceae bacterium | reverse complement strand
CAAGCCCGCGGCAAAAAAGGTGACGAAAGCCGCCGCGAAAAAGAGTACGGCCAAGGGATCGGCCACTCGCTCCGCCGCTCCGACGCGACCCAAGGCTGCCGCCAGGTCAGCCCCGGTCAAGAGAAAGAAGTAGATCCGCGGCGAGCCTTTTCGTTAGGCCGCCTGTTGGAACGCGAGGGCGCTGCATGCGCTCCTCGCGTTTTTCGTTTCTCATGGGTTGCGACCAACCCCGCCTATCGCTCCTTCCGTCCCGCGCGACGTACCGCCGAGCCGCGCTCGGCGAGCAGCCACTCCAGAAACTGCTGCACTTCCGGTGGGTCGGCGACCGAGAATTCGGCTGCGGTACCGATGGCTTCATCAGGCGCAACGCGAATCGTGATCGCCGCGTGCTGCCGGAGCCGCAGCGTGCGAAACGCATCCTCGTCAGTACGATCGTCACCGATGAAAATCAACGACGCGCCATCAGCCAGCCCGTGCAGACGCGTGGCGAGCGTGAGCACGGCGGTGCCTTTGTCTACGTGCGCCCGTGGGCGCAGCTCGAACACCATCTTGCCTTCAGTCACCCGCAGCGAGCACGCCTGCGCGGTTTCTTCCACCAGCGTGCGCAGCCGCGGCACGACCGCGGGATCGGCCAGACGATAGTGAATCGTCAGGGTCCAATGCTTGTCTTCGAAAATGACACCCGGGACCGGTGCCAAACGGGGGGCGAGGCGGCGACCCGCCTGCGCGACGAGCGCGCGATACGGCTCGACCTGCGGATCGACGAGCGACTCGCCTTCAGGGCTCACGATCTCGTAGCCATGGTTGCCGATCACCCAGGTGTTCGACACGCGCACCATTCGTCGCGCGTCGCTGGCGGCGCGTCCGGAGACAAGGGCGACGACCACGCGCGGACGCGCTGCCAGTGCGGCCACGAGTTGGCTGGTGATCGCCGGCACCTCCGCCTCATCGGGACGAGGAGCGATCGGTGCCAGCGTTCCATCCACATCCAGCATGACTAGCAACGGCGCGCCAGCGAGCCGGTCACGAATGGCTTCGCTGATCGGGAACAGCGCGGCGGTCATGACGCGGCGCGCGCCTCACCACGCGCTTCGGCGATGTCCCGGGTGCGCGACAGCAGCGCACCGAGCCAATCGAAAATGGTTCTGGTACGAAGCTGCGTCCGCATCCGATGCATGCGAACGCGCCGTTCGGCCTCGCTCATCTCGACCGCCCGCCGGATTCCATCCACGAAACCATCGATGTTGAACGGATTGATGAGAATCGCGCCATCGATCTCCTCGGCGGCGCCGGCGAAGCGGCTCAGGACGAGGACTCCGCGTTCCTCCACCTGACAGGCGATGAACTCCTTGGCGACCAGGTTCATGCCGTCCTGCAGGGAGCTGACCAGGCATAGATCGGCGGCTCGATAGGCACCGGCAAGCACCTCTGAGCTCACGTTCTCGTGAACGAGGACGATCGGCGTCCAGTTCTCCGTACCATAACGCTCATTGATGCTCTGCACCCCGGACAGCATCTCCACCTCGAGTTGCTGATACGCGTCTATGTCGGTCCGGGAAGGCGTGGCGATGAGGAGAAAAGTGAATCTCTCGCGCATTGCCGGATGGAGCTTCCACAGCCGGTCGAGCGCCCGCAGCCGCTCGGGGATGCCCTTGGTGTAGTCCACACGATCCACGCCGAGTCCCAGCTGGCAGCCGCCTACCGCGTGCCGCCCACGGAGCCGCTCTACCCGCGCCACGCTCTCCGGTGATTGCGCCATCCGCTCGTACCTGCTTACGTCGATGCTGATCGGATGGATGCCTACTTCCACCTTGCGACCCTCGTAATGCACCGTCAGGCTATCCGCATCGATCTCCGCTTCAGGCACGAACTCGGCAACGCAGCCCACGAAGTTAAGCGCCGAGCGCTCGGTCTGGAATGCGATCAGGTCGTTGCCTAGCAACCCGCGGAGCAGCGCTCCGTCGACACCGACCGGGAGCAGGCGGAGAATGTCCGAGGGCGGAAAGGGGATGTGCCAGAACTGATGAATCAGCGCCGGGTCGCTCGAGCCACGGATCATCTCGGCCGCCAATCCAAAGTGGTAATCCTGGATCCAGACGATCGCCGGCTGCTCGGCTCGATCTACTTCAGCCGTCACCGCCGCCGCGAACTTCTCGTTGACCGAGCGATAGTAGTCCCACTGCTCGTCACGGAACTCGAAATGCTGCACCAGCATGTGACAGAGCGGCCATAACGCGCCGTTCGCGAAGCCCAGATAGTAGTGCTCGATGTCCTTCGGTTCGAGAAACACACGACGCAGTGCGTACATTGGATCATCGGGAGGAACCATCAAGCGGCCTTCCTCGTCCGCGGTCTCCCGGTCACCCGATCCGGATCCCCAAGCCACCCAGGTTCCATGTGTGGCGCGCATGGTGGGATCGAGCGCCGATACGAGGCCGCCCGGCGGCTGTCGCATTTCGATGCCGTCTTCACCACGCCGGTGCTCGTACGGCTCCCGATTCGATAGCAAAATGAGAGTTCTGCCGCGCAGGTACTCCGCGAAATCGGTCATCATCCTCTCGTGATTTCTCGTGCAATTTCGGATCGGCAAATTGTACTGGCGACCCCTGCCTCCAAGGATAGCTTTCCTTCCCGCCGCTTCGGACACTGCCATCAACCTTCCCAATATGCACTGGATGACGACCCCCGCGCTCTCCTCCACACTTGCACGATGACCGGATGCGGCGGGTGATCGCGCGGGCACCGGCTCGTATCGATTTTGGCGGCGGCTGGACCGACGTACCGCCCTACGACGTGGAGCAGGGTGGCTGTGTGTGCAATCTCGCCATTTCGCGGCATGTGACCGCGACGCTCAGCGAGTTCAGCGAGGGCGTGGAGATCGACGAAGACGGTACCACCTACGGCGCGGAATCGGCTGAATCGATAGCTCGCGAGGCCGCTGGCTCGCTTTGCGCCGCTGCGCTCAAGTCGGCCGGAATGCGCAACGTGCGGATCGCGACGCGCAGCTATTTTCCCGCGGGTGCCGGATTGGGCGGATCCTCGGCGGCGGGCGTGGCGTTGGCAGGGGCCATCGCTGCCTGGCGCGGCGAATCCCACACGCGCGAGGCCGTCGCCGAGCGCAGCCGCGCGGTCGAGGTCGAAGAACTGGGCATCGCGGGGGGACGGCAGGATCACTATGCCGCGGCCTTCGGCGGAGCGCTGGGGCTCTGGTTCGAACAATCCGTGCGCGTGCGCCAGATCCCCATTTCCGCGCAGCTCGCCGGGGAGATCGAGCGGCGGTGTATCGTGGGATACACCGGACGCTCGCGAATTTCGGGTGACACGATCACCGCCGTGCTCGAGGGATATGCCTCACGAGATCGAGCCGTCACTTCGGCTTTGAAGAGCATGCGTGAGCTTGCGGAGCAAATGATTCGTGCGCTCGAGGCAGGGCTGCTGGACGATCTGGGCCAACTGGTTGCAGAGCATTGGCAGCACCAACGGAAGCTTCACCCCGGCATAACGACTGCGGAAATCGAAGCGGTGCTCGCGGACGCGGCGGCGTCTGGAGCGCTGGGCGGAAAGGCGCTCGGCGCCTCCGGTGGTGGTTGCGTCCTGGTAATTGCGCCGGCCGAACGAACGTCGGAAGTCCGGGCGGCGGTTGCCCGCCACGCCCAGCTCGTGCCGTTCATGGTGGACCGGTCGGGGCTGACATTGACACAGAATTGAGAATTGAGAATTGCGAATTGCGAGAACTAACCGCGGCCATTGCTCCGCGCGATCGGTTCTCGTACTTCACCAGGAGAGAATCGATGATCAGACAGAGTCAATGACGCAGGTCGTCGCCTTGGGCGATGCGGTTGAGCTCACCCGGCTTCTCGTCAGGCAGGACTCCCGTAACCCTTCGCTGGTGGCCGGCGCGCCGGGCGAGGGTCTGGTCGCCCGCGTCCTCGCCGGCATATTGCGCGAATGGGGATTCGCCGTGGAACTGCCGGAGGTCTCCTCAGGGCGTCCGAACGTGATCGCGCGGCTGGGACCGGCCGGCGGCGGAACGCTGATGCTCAACGGCCACCTCGACACGGTCGGCGTAGAGGGAATGACCCATCCGCCGTTCGATCCTCAGGTTCGCGAAGGATTGATGTACGGTCGCGGATCGGCGGACATGAAGTCGGGCGTCGCGGCAATGTGCGCCGCCGCCGCTAGAGCCGCCGCCACCAATGCCTTACGATGTGAAGTGATCATTGCCGCCGTCACTGACGAAGAGTACGAAAGCGAGGGTACCCGCGCGCTGATCGCCAGCGGAGTGCGCGCCGATGCGGCGATCGTCACCGAGCCCACCCGGTTGTCGATCGCGCCCGCGCATCGCGGCTTCGCCTGGATCGAGCTCACGGTACGCGGCAAGGCCGCACACGGGTCGCGCTACGACATTGGAGTAGATGCCATTCGCAAGGCGGCGCTGGTGCTGGCGGAGCTCGACGCGTACGAGCGCGACGTCCTTTCCGCACGCACACACAGGTTGCTGGGACACGCGTCGCTGCACGCCTCGA
>JBPCLX010000173.1:0-16800 GCA_051002815.1 Gemmatimonadaceae bacterium | reverse complement strand
GGCCTTGCGAGTCCAGCCAGACGTGTCGTGTCGTGCCGCCTGGATCGTGAACCTCGAGGCGCCGCGCGGCCACCCGATCACCGCCGATATCCACCATCTCCGACACCGCACCACCCTCTACGCGCATTGTGAGCTGCACGTTGCGTCTCGGAACGACCACCGGCACACTGCCGGTCCGCCCGCTCATCCCCAAAAAGTAGTACTGGTGAAAGATCTCATCATCGAGGATGATAGCGCCATCGGAGACTATGTACTCCTTGGCGCTCTCGCCACCTGGGGTCCTCACACGGGCGCTGAAGCGGCCTCGGCCGATCTGGCCGCGGAGGCTCTCCTGCACCTCGGGGCCGACCCTGATCTCCACCTGGTATGCCAGCGGAGCACCCTTGGGATCGGTCCTGACAGCGGGGGCCAGCCGGCGCTCCTGGTAGGCTACCGTGGCCGTTCCCGTGAGCATGTCGCCCCCGGCTCCCGGAGTTCGCCTTATGACGAAGTCTTCGGTACCAATGCGGCGGCCATCGCGGGTTATCACGAAGCGCCCCTGGTCCACGACCGTAACTTGCGCGTCGAGAAGGGGTGCGGCGGCCAGTGACGCGGCAAGACAAACTATGTGGCGCATGAGACTTTGTACCCCCCCGTGGGGACACTGGTTCATTCGTCCGGCGCTGCGGTGAGGAAAATTCGCTCGGCGATGCGGTCGAGCATGCGGGTGAAGATTGCCTCCCCCTTCTCCGCTGAGGCGAGCGTAGGCCGACCGATCGAGCCCGGGCTACCTCGCGGGACGCGCAGCCAACCTCGGCGGTAACGGCGCAGAGCCTCGCGCGACATCATATAATCCTGCGCGCGATCCATGTTCACAAGTTCGGGCGCAAGGTAGAGCATCAAGGAAGTATCGGCTTCTCCGCCGTGCATGTGCTCGCGCTGACCCTCCAGGAGGTCGGAAATGTCCACCGCAAAGACGTCCACCGCCCGGATTCGCCCTTCCAGAGCGAAAGCGGTCTCGATTGCCTCCTGATGCGGATCGTGATCGTGGGCGGTGAGCATTATGAACTCGCGAAAGCCCGTTGCTTCCCACGACGCGATGAGGTCGTTGAGCACCCGGTGCAGCGTCTTCTTGCGAAGGGAGCTGTTTCCGGAGAAGGTCCGTTCAGTGGAGATGTTGACTCCGTACTCCAGCGCCGGTGCCCTCAGCACCTGGTATCGACCGGACAGCGCATCAGCCAGCCGCTCGGCAATGATAGTGGCCGTGCCGATTGGGAGATGCGGGCCGTGCTGTTCGCAGCTGCCGACCGGGACGATGAGTCGTGGATCCCTTCCGCATGTAACCTCGACATCGCGGACGGACATGCACTTGAGAAGCAGAGGGGTAGAACCCGTCGAGCCGTTTGGAGCGGACATGACCCTCGAAGGTAGCGACAGTACCGCCAGCCGCGGTGTAATTCCTCAACTCGTGTGGAGCGTGGCAGCCGCGCTCGCGCTCATCGGGTGCGCGGCGTGGCTGCAGGACCCTCGCGTACGCTATCTAGCACTCGGTGGGATAGCTACGGTTGCGGCCATCGTGGTGCTGTGGAGGCTGCCGCGGAGGGGAAGGGGGTGGTCTATTGCCACGGCGGCGATTCTGGTCGCTTTCTGGCTCACCGCAGGGGTAGCACAACGCGATCTGCTGCGCCTCACCGACCGTTGGAGCGAGCATCGCTCGTCGCTCGCCGAGCGGGGCGAGCGCGCGGTTGTGGCCGCGCTTGACAGTTCTGTCACACGCCTGAGGTCGCTGGCGGCGGGCGCGCTGGAACTGTCGTACAACCGGAACGAGGCGTTCAGGGCGCTGACGAGGCTTCCGATCAGCGCGGAACAGGGTGAGGGCATAGTACTCCTGCGCGAAGGCGCACCCTGGGCGTGGGCGGGAAGGGTGGTGGCGCCTTACCAGCCGGTTGCCCCCCCGGTGCAGGCCCGCAGCACCGGCTTCTACATCGTGCTCGAAGTGCGTGCGGCGAACGATTCTGCGGCGGCAATCGCGTCATCGGTAGTGGATGCGCGGTCTCCGGCCGATCGCCTGACGAGTACGCTGGCCGGCCGCCTTGCCACCCGGCTGGGACTGGCCGATGTCATGATAGCGGATGCCGGCGCTCTGGTGAGGAACGATTCACTGCAGGCGTATACGTTCGCCGGCGATACGGTCCTCGCATTCGAAGCGGCCGTCCCCGAAGGGGCCACCGCGCGGCTCTTCCGTCTTTCGCGGGCGCGCGCGGCTGGCGGAGTGCTTCTTACGCTGGGCCTGCTCATGTATCTGCTGGCGCACTGGCGTCAGGCGCATGGAGTACCGGGACGGCTTGCACCGATCGGAGTGGCGCTGGCCTGCCTTGCGCTCGTTCCACTGAATCTGTTGTCGAGCTTCACTCCGCTCTTCGATCCGGCGGTCTACTTCGCGCGACTGGGGGGGCCGTTTTCGGCGAGCGTCGGCGCGTTAGGGCTCGCCAGCGCGCTGGTTCTGCTGGCGATGCTGGTTGTGCTGCGATCGCGGCTTCGGGCCAGGTCCATGTGGCTGCCGCTGGTAGTGGTGGTGGCGATAGTCACCGGAGGTCCGTTTCTGCTGCGCCGGCTGTCCGCCGGGATCAGCACCCCGCCCGGCGGACTGTCGACGGCGATGTGGCTGTCGTGGGAGGTCGCGTTGTTCCTGGCGGCCGCGGCCATGCTGCTTGCCGCGGCATCCGCGGGGAGCGCATTGCTCGGTCCGCGTCGCGGGCTTTCTCCATTCGTGGCACCGGCGCTGGCCGCGGTGGCCGCGATGCTGGCGCCGGTCATGCTTTACGCCGATGCACGCTGGCCGCCCTGGTATCCGGCGCTGTGGATTGCCGCGGTGGGGGCGATGGCGCTCACACGCCGGCATCGCGGGGTCGTGCTGGCCGCCGCCTCCGTCGCCGCGTTAGGTGCGACGACGCTGGCATGGCGGGCCGAGGTGCAGGGGCGTGTAGTGCTCGCCAACCGCGACGTCTCCGGACTCGATCAGGAACGGGCCGAGCTGCGCACATCGCTCGCGCGGCTGGGCGATGAGCTCGCCGACGGGCCGGTGCCGTTCACCTCCGGCGCGCTGCTGCGCGCATACGCCCGGTCGGATCTGGAGGGAAGCGGTTATCCGATGGCACTCGCAACCTGGTCGGATGTCGATGACACGCTCGCCCGGATCACGCTCGCCAGGCTGGCACCTGACGATTCCGCTCTGAGTGCGTTGCGCGACCGGGTGCGCCTCAGCGGAACTCCCGAAGTACAGGTGATTCCCGGCGCGATCGGCGTGTACCACGCCCTCGCCGTTCCATTCGATGCGAACGTGGTCACGACCGCGGTGATCGCGCCGCGCACGCGTCTGCTCCGTGACGATCCTGACAACGTGCTGCTCGGCGTAGCGCCGCGCGAGCGTGGAGAGCCGCCTTATGCGCTCACCCTCGGCGCCGTGGAGAATCCCGGTGCTCGCCCGGGCGGTGATGGCGGGTGGAGCAGAGAGGGAGACGAGCTGCATGGCGACCGCATCATCCAGACGGGTACGGGGGCGGCACGGGCGCACATAGAGATCGATCTTCGCTCGTTCGATGTACTCGTCCAGCGCGGCACCCTCGTGGTGCTACTCGATCTCCTGCTGCTGCTCACGTTATGGTCGCTCAGCGTCTGGCCGGAAGGGGCGTTCCGGCGCTGGTTGCGGAGGCGGCGCGAGCGGTGGGCGCGCAGCTTCCGCCTCCGTTTGACGGTAGCCCTGTTCGGATTCTTCATCATTCCGGCGGTGGCGTTCGCGGCGTGGAGCTACCGCCAGCTGCAACTCGGCGACAGGCAGTCTCGCGAGCTGCTCGTTCGCGAAACACTTCGCAGCGCCGAGCCGGGCTCCGGAGAGCCGAGCGAGGGAGATGCGCCGTTGCTGGTGTTCCGCGATGGCGTGCTGATCTCCACCAGCGAGCCGCTGCTGGAGGAGCTCGCGCCCACGGGGACGCTGCTTCCGCCAGCGGTCGCACAGCGCATCTCGCCAGGCGGTGAGGTCGAAACCAGCGACATTCAGCGGATCGGGAGCCGGGACATCCTGTTCGGCTATCGCGCGCTGTCCATTGGCAACGAGCTGCAGCTGGTAATCGCGACGCCCGCGGCGGGTAATGAAGATGTCCTCGATAGGCGCCGGCGCGATCTCGGCGTGCTGGTGGCGTTCTTCACGGTGCTGGGGGCGATGGCCGCGCTCTGGCTCAGTGGCGTTGCTGCACGGTCTCTGGCGATGCCGATCGGCCGGTTGCGGGACGCGGCACTGGCCATTGCCGGAGGCGAGCTGGAGCCGCCGCTTCCGGCGCGTCCACCGGCGGAATTCGTGCCCGTGTTCTCCGCCTTTCGCCGCATGGGACGGGACCTCCAGGAGAGCCGTGCCGAGTTGGAGTCGGCGCAGCGACGCACCACGGCGGTGCTACGGAACGTGGCCAGCGCGGTGATCGCCGTGTCCGGAGAAGGACGCGTTACGATCGCCAATCCACGTGCGGCGGCCCTATTAGGGCACGAGCCGGCCGACGGCGAGTCTGTCGGCGAGGCGTTAGGCGAACCACTCGCCGGTGTGGTGGCGTCGTTCCTGAGCGGTTCCACCGACGAGGAAGAATTCGATGTCGAGCGCGAAGGACGGCAACTGCACGCCCGCCTTACGAGGCTGGCCCGCGGCGGGGCGGTGCTCACGCTCGACGATGTAACGGAGATGGCGAGAGCGCAGAGGGTACTGGCATGGGGCGAGATGGCTCGTCAGGTGGCGCACGAGATAAAGAATCCACTGACGCCGATCCGGCTGGGCGTGCAGCACCTCCGGCGTGCGTATTCCGACGCGCGGGTGGACTTCGAGGACGTTCTCGATAGCAACGTCGGGCGCATCCTGTCCGAGATCGACCGGCTGGATGAGATCGCGCGGGGATTCAGCCGGTACGGAATGGCACCGGCGGAACGGCAGCCGGCGGAACCGACCGATGTGGCGGCGGTAGCGCGCGATGCGGTGGATCTCGAGCGGATTGGCCGGGACGGAACGGAATGGCGGATCGCCGGGGCCGCTCAGCCGGTACTCGCCGCCGCCCGCGCCGATGAGCTGCGCGAGGTATTGATCAACGTGCTGGAGAACGCACGTCTTGCCGGTGCCTCGTGCGTGGAGTTGGTGATCGAGGCGAACGGGAAGCAGGTGCGCGTCGACGTACGCGATGATGGCGAGGGGATCGCCACGCATCTTCTCGCGCGCATTTTCGAGCCGCACTTCTCCACCCGGACAAGCGGCAGCGGGCTCGGCCTTGCGATCAGCCGCCAGATCCTGGAGGGATGGGGAGGCGAGATCGCCATCGCCAGCGAGCCGGGCGTCGGGACGACGGTGAGCATCCATTTACGCGCAGCGTGACGGGCGCAATCCGTGGCGCGCCGGGCGCGGCGGCAGTATGCTGCGGGCGTGACTTCGACCTCCTTTTTCTATCGGATCACCAACGGCGTGCGCATCACGGTGCGACCGCTGTTTCTCCCCGAGCACTCCGAGCCGCACGGCGGCCGCTACGTGTTCGCCTATTTCATCCGGATCGAGAATGTCGGTGACCAACCGGCGCAGCTTCTGCGCCGCCGGTGGCTCATCCACGATTCGATAGGCGAAGATACCGAAGTCGAGGGCGAGGGTGTGGTTGGCGAGCAGCCGCTGCTCGGGCCCGGCGACGTACATCAGTACCAGAGTTTCTGCGTGCTCAAATCGCGGCGCGGGCACATGGAGGGTACGTACACGTTCGTGCGCGTCGACGGGACACCGTTCGACGCCGTGATTCCCCGGTTCGAGCTGAATGCGAACGGTGGCGGGGGGCAGATGTTGTCGTAAGGCTGGGCTCTAGCTCGAGATGAGAGATACGAGTCGCGAGGACGGAACTGAAATGCGAGGTGAGAAGTGCGAGTGGGGATCCTGGCAAAGGCACCCTTGTACCCTGAGCGAACGGGTACGATGTCCTTACGCCTGCATCGGGTACACCTCGCGATGACGGTGCTCGCGGCAGGCGCAATGGCGATTCTCACTTCCGGAGCCCACTCACAGGCACCGGACACCGAGATCTTCCTCGTGCCGATAACGATCACCGACTCTAGGACCTCACTCGGAACACCGCGCAACATCACTGCGCGAGCTGGCTACGACAACCAGCCGAATTTCACGCCGGACGGTCGTGCGATATTCTACACGTCGGTGCGCGACGACGCTCAGGCCGACATCTATCGGTACGATATCGCGTCAGGCGCGACCACGCGCGTCACAGCGACGGCGCCCGAGAGCGAGTACTCCCCCCCGGTGATTCCCTGCGAGGAGGCGATCAGCGTCGTTCGCGTGGAGCGTGACTCGACTCAGCGGCTCTGGCGCTTTCCGCTGGACGGTGGGGCTCCAACGGTGATTCTCGAACATGTGAAGCCGGTAGGATACCATGCGTGGGCCGGTGCGGGCACACTGTTCATGTTCGTGCTCGGCGATCCTCCGACGCTGCAGCGCGCTGCGCCCGGTGACAGCGGGGCCGCGGTCCTTGCCGAGGGCATCGGCCGGTCGATTCAACCGATGCCGGGCGGCGGAGTGAGCGTGGTGCTCAAGGTCGCGCCTGACGAGTGGTGGATCTCCCGGGTGGACCCCGGCACCAACTCAGTAGAAAGGCTGGTCCGCACGCGTCCGGGACAGGAGGACTACGCGTGGATGCCCGACGGGTCTCTCCTGATGGCGGAGGGAAACACACTCTACCGGTGGACACCAGGTGGAGGTTGGATGGCGGTGACGACCTTTACCGATCCGGCGTTGGCGCGGGTGAGCCGGTTGGCGGTGAGCCCGGATGGCAGGTGGCTGGCGGTGGTAGGGCTCGCCCTGGCGGTGCGGTAGAGCCTCGGCGGCCCCAGGAAGCGCACTATGCCTCAGCGTCCCACTCCATCGTCGACACGCTTCGCCGGGTCCGGCAATCCGTTCGTATACGACGAGCCGGATGGCGCTGTTATCCAGCACCTCCTGTGGGGTGATTGGCTTCGGCTGAAGAGCGGCAAACATAACGAGTGGCGAGAGGTCCGCGCGCGAGGCTGTTACGGCTGGATGCGAGATGAGGACATTCAGCGGGAGCGCATTCTCGAAGTCGTCTTCGTCGACGTGGGCCAGGGGGATGGCTGTCTGGTGGTAACCCCGGAGGATGAGCACATCGTCATCGACGCTGGCGCCGACGACAGCATGTATCGCTTCCTGAACTGGCGGTATGGGGGGTTCCGCGAGCCCTGGGTTTTCGACGTCGGAATCATCAGCCACCCCGACGAGGATCACTATCTGGGCTTATCGGATCTGTTCACGATGCCTAACGTCACATTCGACGTCATCTACCACAATGGCATCCTGGAATACCGGGGCAGCGACGCACTCGGCAAACGGCAGAAGATCAACCACCGGTCATGTCTGACGCAGCTGTGCCCGGATGAGGACGCGCTCCAGACTTTTTTAGGGAACGAGCCGAACTGGAGGCATCCGTCCCGAGCGCAGTACGACAAGCAGTACGCCGCAATGCTATCGAAAGGATTGGCGAACGGTTCATTCAGCAAATTCCGGAGCCTTGGCAGAGCGAATGAATTTCTTCCAGGATGGAATCCCGGATCCAGGAGCGTCGAGCTCGAGGTGCTCGGGCCGGTCCTCGACGAGGACGGCACGACATCCGGACTCCGTTGGCTCGGCAACGCCGGATTTACCAAGAACGGACACTCGGTGGTTCTCAAGCTCCGTTATGGTGACGTCAGCATGTTGCTGGGCGGCGATCTGAACATCCCGGCACAGGAATGGCTTCTCGAACACCACACAGGCCTCGATCCGCGACCGACGACCCGCGACGATCACGATACGCTCATCAGTGCCGCGCGCCTGGTTTTTCAGGTCGACATGGCGAAGGCCTGTCATCATGGGAGCGCGGATGTCTCCACGCGGTTCATGGAGGCCACCAATCCCGTCGCGACCGTCATCTCGAGTGGCGATAATGAATCCCATGCGCACCCGCGCGCAGACGCTCTGGGCGCCACGGGTCGTCACGGGAGAGGGAATCGGCCCCTCATCTTCAGTACAGAGCTCGGTCGCTCGTCCTCCAATTCGATCAAGCGCCCCGAGATCATGAAGGCCCGGCTCCGGGAGCTGCGGGAGGAGATCCGCATGGCGCATGGCGGATCGGCCTTGGCGAAGAAGCTGGTGAGCGAGTTCGACAAGATCGTCGACCAGATCGACCGTAGTGTCGCTGTGTTCGGGGCGATTCAGCTTCGAACGGACGGTAGGAACGTGGTCCTGGCGCAGAAGCTCGAGAGCCCGCGAGGGAAGACGAAGTGGGAGATCTACACGATGGTGAATCGCGGTGGGGCCCTGCGATACGAGTCGAAATTTGACTAGATCGCCCGATCGTGAGGTGGAATCTCGCGGGCGCGAACATTTTTACGCATGGAAGTCAACGTTCGGCAAAGCCTTTGCGTATTGACCCATGCTGATCACCGCTCGTCTGGTGGAGGTAGAACGCACGACCGCGTCCAAGCGATCGTGCGTTCTCGCGTTCACTGTCCTTGGAGTTACAGAGGGCGCCTTGCATGAAAGATCAGGAGTTCGCCGCTACGAATGACGAAAGTTTTTCACATTGTGCTTTGCGCCGCCATGCTTGTGGCGGCGCTGCTCTCAGGGACAGACGCGATTCATGCGCAAGAAGTCGTCGGCCGGTCCGGCGTTACGGAGCGCGCCACGACCGCTGCCCAGCGCAGGGGCCCGATCGAGATCGATGGCCGTCTCGATGAAGAGGACTGGAGCCGCGCGCGCGTCGCAAGCGAGTTCGTGCAGAGCGAACCAGTGGACGGCGCCCCCGCTCGGCAGGCGACGCGTGTGCGCGTGCTGTTCGACGATAAGGCGTTGTACGTTGGTGCGGTTCTGTTCGAGTCCGACACCACCCGCATCGCCCGCCAACTCGTGCGCCGCGATGCGGGTGGTGTGTACGACTTCTTCGACATCTCGATCGATCCGATCCGCGACCGCCGCACCGGCTATCGTTTTCGCGTCAGCGCGTCAGGTGTACAGAGTGACAGCTATCTCTACGATGATGTTCGGGAGGACGGGAGCTGGGACGCGGTGTGGGAAAGTGCCGTGCAGCTCGTCGACAGCGGGTGGGTGGTAGAGATGCGAATTCCACTGTCGCAAGTGCGCTTCGAGCCATCTGCTGTCCCGCAATCATGGGGCGTGAACTTTTCGCGCTCACGCGTGGCTGCGGCGGAACGGACCTTTTTTGCGCTGGAATCGCGTCAGGTGCACGGTAGGGTGAGCGTCTTCGGTGAGCTTCGCGGCCTGCAAATACAGAGCGCTGCGCGCCGCGTCGAAGCACGTCCGTACGCTTTGGCGCGCACCCGTTCGGCGCTAGCCGAAGCGGGCGATCCGTTCTTCGGCGGCCGTGAGTCCAATCTGGCGGTGGGAGGAGATCTGCGCGTCGGCGTGGGGGGCTCGTTCACACTCGATGCGACGATCAACCCGGACTTCGGCCAGGTGGAAGTCGATCCGGCCGTGATCAACCTTTCAGCGTCCGAGAGCTTCTTTCCCGACCGGCGGCCGTTCTTCGTGGATGACGCGCGCATCTTCGACTTCAATCTCTCCGGTAGAGACAACCGGCTGTTCTACAGCCGGCGAATCGGCCGGCCGCCCCAGCGTAGCGTGAACGCCGATGCAGTAGAGCGCCCCGATCAAACATCGATCAGCACCGCGCTCAAGCTCACCGGACGCACCGAGTCGGGCACCTCCATCGGCGCGCTCGTCGCGCGCACTGCGCGCGAAACCGGACGCGCATACTACGCCGGGAGCGACAGCATGGCCTCGTTCGTCGCCGAACCGCAGGCGTGGCACGGCGTGTTGCGCGTACAGCAGGACCTGCGCGACGGCGCCTCGCAAATTGGCGGTATTGTGGCCTTACAGCAGCGCGAACTGCCTGACGATGGCACTTTCGACTTCCTAACCGATCGTTCGGCCAACGTCGGTCTCGACTTCGAGCACTCCTGGGGCTCGCGGGCGTGGGCGGTGTGGGGATTCTTTGCCGGCAGCCACTTGCAAGGCGACTCGGCGTCGATCATCGCCCTGCAGAGCGGGAGCAACCACTACTTCCAGCGTCCGGATGCCGTGGGCTTCGACGTGGATTCGTCAGCCACGAGCATGACTGGCGCGGAATGGCGGTTGCAGCTCGACAAACGCAGTGGGCTGCATTGGACCGGCGCGGTGTGGGCTGCCGAGCGTTCGCCGGGCTTCGACGTCAACGACCTCGGCTTCTCGCGGGGGACCGAGCGGCTGGATGCGGGGGCGCGGCTCACCTATCGCGAGATCACGCCGCGGGGCTGGTACCAGGACTACCGTTTGAGCGCGACAACGTTTCAGAACTGGCGGCACGAAGCCTTACGCGAGCCCCTGGCGTGGAACCAGTGGGAGCGCGCGCGAAAGGCCGGATCGTTCTCCCTGGATGGGAATGCCACCCTGCGGAACTACTGGTCGGTTGGTGCCAACCTGAACTTCCAACCAGGGAAGCTCGACGACGGGGTAACGCGCGGGGGGCCATTGATGTTTGATCCGCGGGAGCTCTCGATCCGCGTCTCGACCTCGACCGACAAGCGCGCTGCACTGAGCCTCGAGCCTGGCGTGCGGATATCACGCGGCCCCGCGGGCGACTCATTCGGCGGATCGCTCAAAATGGAGTTCCGCCCTTCATCTCGTGTCGAATTGCGGCTCGAGCCATCGTACAGCAAGTCGTACCAAGTGAGTCAGTTCGTCGGCGCAAGCGATGATGTGGATCACGCGCCGACATTCGGACCACGGTACATCTTCGGATCGCTCGAGCGCCGCTCAGTCTCGCTGGAGACGCGATTGAGCGTAACGGTTACGCGGTCGCTGACCGTTCAGCTGTTCGCACAGCCGTTGCTTTCCTATGGGCGCTATCCCGGATACCGTGCACTTCGCCGGGCCGAGAGCTTCGAGTTCGATGAGTTCTCGCCAGGCACGACGAGCGATGGCGGAGCTACGTGCACCGGCGGGGACATTTGCGAGTCGGAGGGCAAACAGTTCGTCGACCTCACCGGCGATGGTGTGAATGACTATTCGTTTGCCACGCCCGACTTCAACGTGCGCTCGCTGCGCGGCAATGCGGTGCTACGGTGGGAGTACCGGCCGGGCTCTACGCTGTTCGTGGTTTGGCAGCAGCAACGGTTTCGCCGCGACGCTGCCGGCGCGAACTTCGACGTGAGGCGCGGCGTCTCGGCGTTGCTCGAGACGCATCCGGAGAACGTGTTCATCGTGAAGATGAGCTACTGGCTGGGCCGATGAGGAGGCCGGCGATCCTAATGCTCGGCTGGTTGCGGTGAAGCGCCTGTCGGTGCACTGATCCGGTACGGCGATAGCGGAGCCGCGGCCCCACTATCCGCGAATGCTCGCCGCCATCCGCTCCGCCGCCGTCCAGGGAATCGAAGCCTATCCGGTGACGGTCGAAGTCGACGCGGCGCAGGGTCTCCCGCAATGGACCATCGTCGGTCTGGCGGCGGGAGCGGTCAAGGAGAGCCGCGAGCGCGTTGGGGCGGCGCTGGTGAACGCCGGCTTTCGCCTTCCGCCGCGGCGCATAACGATTAATCTGGCTCCGGCCGACGTTCGCAAGGAAGGCACCGCGTTCGACCTTCCGATCGCGCTCGGTGTCCTCGTTGCTACAGGGCAGCTGTCCGATGACGCCGTGCAAGGCCGTCTCTACCTGGGCGAGCTGGGACTCGACGGATCGGTGCGAGGCGTGCGCGGCGCGTTACCGGTAGCAAGGCTGGCCGGCGCGGCGCGATTGCCACTGGTGCTCCCCGTACCTAACGTTACGGAGGCATCGCTGGTCGGCGAGCTGGTGCTGCATGCGCCGGCCACCCTCGTGGAACTGGTGGAGCAGATGCGCAACGGCGGGTTGCCCCGGGCGTCGATCCCCGCCGTCATGCCGGTGGCTCAACGCGAAGCGCTCGACCTCGCGGATGTGGTCGGGCAGGCGGCGGCCAAGCGCGCTCTGGAGATCGCCGCCGCCGGCGGGCATAACGTGCTGCTGGTCGGCCCTCCCGGCGCAGGCAAGACGATGCTGGCGCGCCGCCTTCCCGGCATCCTCCCCGCGCTCGCCGAGTGCGACGCGCTCGAGGCGACGGCGATTCACTCGGTGGCCGGCACCCTCGCTCCCGGTGAGGCGATCGTCGGAACCGGGCCGTTTCGCGCGCCCCATCATTCGATAAGCGATGCCGGATTGATAGGCGGCGGAAATCCGCCGCGTCCGGGAGAAGTCAGTCTGGCCCACCGCGGAGTGCTGTTCCTCGATGAGATGCTGGAGTTTCGGCGTGGAGTGCTGGAGGCGCTGCGACAGCCGATGGAGGATGGGCGGGTGGTGATCGCCCGCGCGGCTTGCGCCATCGCCTATCCCGCGCGCTTCGCGCTCATCGGGGCAATGAATCCCTGTCCCTGCGGAGCCGCGGGGGATCCCACCCGCCACTGCGTCTGCTCGGCTCCCGACGTGTCGCGGTACCGGGCGAGGCTCTCGGGGCCGCTGGCTGACCGAATCGACATGCACGTGACGGTCGGTGCCGTATCGGTGCGCGCTCTGTCGGATCGCGGCGACGGCAAGCGGTCGGCCGATGTCCGCGTGCGGGTGGAGGCCGCACGGGATGTTCAGCGCCTGCGTTATGCACGCATGCCGCACGTGGGGTGCAACGCGCATGCGGCAGGCAGGTGGCTCGATGCCCGATCACCTGTCGAGTCAGTCGCGCGCGAGCTGCTGGCCGCCGCCGCGGAGCGAATGGCGTTGAGCGCGCGCGGATACCATCGGGTTCTCAAGGTAGCGCGCACCATTGCGGACCTCGACGCCGAGGAAATCGTACGGCAGCCGCACGTGGCCGAGGCGCTGCGGTATCGACCAGCGATCGCAGCGCCGGTGGCGGCGTAGCGCCGGGATGAGCGATCGGCCGGCGCGGCTTGCGGGCACCGCTCCGGCGAATGGTGTCACAAAGCTCCCGCCCCGACTGCCCCGAAAGCTCCCCCCCGCTAACTTTGACCCGCGCCGCCTGGCCTGGCGCCGCCGGCCAGTCCGCGACGTTCACTCTTGCTCGAGCCATGCCTCGAATCGACACCCTCGGGCCGTACGTCGACACCGGAGGCCTCCCCCGCCATCTGGAAGAATGGCGGCTTCCGCCAGGCTGGCGATGGGGGTCCCAGGCGCTGGAAGCCGAGCACCGGCACTTCCAGGAGGTGATCGACGCGCTGGACCGGCCGCTGTCGCTGGTCACGGTGCTCAACCCGGCGCACCACGACTGGCTCACCGCGGAGGCGCGGCACTTGGCGCATCTCAGCCACCCGAGCATACCCAGCACCTTTCATTATTGGGTTCGGGAGCGGGACAACCGTCGCGGTCCCGGCTATCTGCGGCGGTGGATCGCCGGCGAAACGGTCGGCGCGCGCATTCAGCGTGAGGGACCAGAGGACTTCGCCCACGCGCTCCAGATCATGCGCGCCAGCGGTTCGGCACTGGCCTATCTGCACGACCTCGGTTCGGTCTACGGATCGCTGTCGCCGCATTCCATCTGGGTCACCCCCGGGACGCGAATCTGGCTGGCCTGGTGGCAGTGGGCCGTTCGGCAGGAAGCGATACCGCGCGGATACGCGCCGGAGGAGGCGTGGATTCCCTGGGCCCCGGAGTGGCGGGGAGGCTCATGGCATCCGACGTACGCCAGCGATCAGTGGCAGCTCGCGGCGACGACGTTCGCCGCCCTCACCGGCGAGCTGCCTCCTAACGAGGATATACCACCCGTCCGATGGGTGCGACCGGAAGTGCCCGCCTCTGTCGCCGCCGCGCTGGATCGCGCCCTCTCGCTGCGTCCGGAAAAGCGGTTCGCCACCGTCAGTGCAATGCTGCGAGCGCTCGATCGCGCGATCGGAAGCCGGACCGTGCTGGTATCGGGCTTCGGCCAGTCGCGCGGGAGCGCGGAGCAGGGAGATGCGAGCCCCGAGCAGCGGCTGCGCTGGGCGTTAGGCGATGAATACGATGTGCTGGCGGCGCTCGGCCGTGGCACGTTTGGTTCGGTATGGCGCGTCCGCGACCTGTCACTGGAGCGCGAGGTCGCGCTCAAGGTCCTTCACCCCGAAGTGGCGCAGGACCAGCGCGCCGTCGGCCGCTTTCGCCGCGAGGCGCGGCTCGCCGCGCAGCTTGCCCATCCGGCAATCGTGCCTGTCTACGATTGGGACAGCCGGGGCGATGTCACCTGGTACACGATGGAGCTCGCCGAAGGCGGTTCGCTCGCCGATCTCATAGCGCGATCGGGGCCGCAGCCAATCCAGGATCTGGTGCCGCAGATCACCGCAGTACTCGACGCGCTCAGCGCCGCGCATCAGAACGGCATCGTCCATCGCGATCTCAAACCGGAAAACATTCTGCTCGACCGCTACCGGCGCGCACGCATCGCCGACTTCGGCATCGCCGATGCCGTTGAGCACGAACCGACCGGTGGCACAGGCACGCCCGCATTCTCAGCGCCCGAGCAGCTGCTGCGCGAGCCGCAAGGACCTCCCGTCGACTGCTATGCGATGGGTGGCCTTGTGTACTTCGCACTCACCGGCCGTCCCCCGTTCGGAGACGGCGACCCCAAGCAGATTCTCGCGCGGCAGCTGGCCGGTACCCTGGACCTCGCAGGCATTCAGCCGCCGATAGCCCAATGGCTGCAGCGCGCGCTCGCTCCCGCTCCCGGCGATCGATATTCGGATGCGACGGAGATGCTCGCGGCGTTCAAGGCGTCCGTGCGAATCGTGCGGTTGGGGCGGCTCCCATGGTGGCGACGCTGGGTGGCGTTGCTCTCCGAAATGCGACGCGAACGTCGCAGCATCGAACCACGCGGGCGACTCGACCGGAAGGGAGCTTGAACGACGTCCCTTGTTCGGTCCCCCAGTCGTTCATCCTGGACTAGCTTTCCTCCATGACCGCTGACCACCGCATCGACGAGCGCACCCTGGCCAAGGAGAGAGCACTTCTCGACTGGCTGGCCGCCAGAGGATCCGTGCTGGTGGGCTTCAGCGGCGGCGTGGACTCCACCTATCTGGCGGCGTGCGCGATGGAAACGCTCGGCGCCGACCGGGTGCTCGGCGTAATCGGACGCAGCGCATCGCTTTCCGAAGCCCAGTTGACCACGGCGCGCGACGCGGCCGGCCAGGTGGGGCTTCCGGTACTCGAGCTGGACACCGAGGAGATGTCCGATCCGCGTTATGCATCCAATCCCGGCAACCGCTGCTATTTCTGCAAGACGGAGCTGTGGACACGGCTGGTTCCGGTGGCCCGTGCGCGAGGGCTCGCCGTGGTGATCGATGGAACCAATGCCAGCGACGGCGCCGACTACCGCCCTGGGGCCGCGGCGGCGCGCGAGCACGGCGTGGAATCGCCGCTGGCAGTGGTCGGGCTCACCAAGGATGAAATTCGAGAGTTGAGTCGCGCACGCCGGCTCAGAACCTGGGCACAGCCGTCGGCGCCGTGCCTCGCGTCACGAATTCCCTACGGCACGGCGGTGACCCCGGAGCGGCTGCGCGCGGTGGAGCAGGCGGAGCAGGCGCTGCGTGCGTTAGGTATCGATGGAGATTTGCGCGTTCGCCATCACGGAGCACTTGCGCGGGTGGAGCTGGCGCCTGACGAATTGGTCGCCTGGCTGCACGGGGCGGCGCTGTCCCGTCTCACCGCCGCCGTGCGGACAGCCGGTTTTTCGCGCGTCGCGCTCGATGCACGGGGCTTTTGCTCGGGCGGGCTGAATGTGCTGGCCGGGATTGGCGCATCTGCCGGGTCGGAAACTGTCGGATGAGTTCGAGCGCGCTGAGGGAAGCGCTCGAAGCGCTGCAAATCCACGGTGACGTCGTGGCGCATGGGCCGGTAGCAGTACTCGTCACCGCGCATCCGGAGCAGCTCGCCGAACCGACAGCGCGTGAATCCGCATTGCGCGCGGCAGCGGCGCACGGATTCCGCACGCTGGCGGTCGAGCTTCTCGGTGACGCGCACAATGCGCACGTTCCTGGCGCTTAACCTGCCACCGGCGACACGCGACGCGCTATACGAGCGCACAGCCGCCGTACGCGCCGCCGCACCGCTGGCCTCGTGGGTGGCGCGCGAGAACCTGCATCTCACACTCCAGTTTCTGGGTGATGTGGACGCTGAGCGCATCGCGGCCGTTGAGGCGCGGGTTCGCGAGATAGCCGCCACGCACCGACGACTCATGCTCGACATTGGAGGCGCGGGCGCATTTCCAAACCTTGGGGAGCCTCGCATCGTATGGATGGGCGTCGCACCGGATCCGCGGCTGGAATTGTTGCAGCACGACCTGGAGCGGGGAAACGAATCGCTTGGCTTTCCGGTGGAAGGCCGGGCGTTCCGACCGCACATTACGATGGGCCGCATCAGAGTTGCGCTGCTCGCCGCCGAGTGCGGGGTACTGGTTGCCGAGCTTCGAAAATGCACGTTCAGGGAAAGGGTGACCGTGACTTCCGTCGATCTAATGGAGAGCGCGCTCGGGCTGGGCGGATCGCGCTACACGGTGCTGGCAGCCGCGTCGTTAGGGGAGGAGGCTTGAATGGGGTGCTTTCGAACGATTGGTTGTGCGGTGGTATTCCTCGTGGCGGTAGCCGCCGCGTGGTTCTTCCGCGATGACATAAGCCGGATGCTGGCGCGCGGCGACGTTGCGCCGGCCGTGGCGACGGAAGCGGTATGGGAACCGCTTACGCCCGAGGGAGCCGCGCGCGCGAGAGAGGTGGTG
>JBPCLX010000172.1:0-9357 GCA_051002815.1 Gemmatimonadaceae bacterium | reverse complement strand
GTTGGTTGGGTGCCGACCGCGGCGATTCGGACGCGCAGGGTTCCCCCCGCCTCGCGCGCCTCGGCGCGGTACGCTCCCTTTCCTGCCGAGTAGCCGAATTCGACGCACTCGCCGCGCGCAAGCTGCTGCTCGGCGTCGGCCGGGGCGATCTCCTTGAGCAGCGCGAGGAGCTGCGTGCGGGTGAACGGCTGCTTGGTAATGCTTCGCCGCTGGCCATCCTGCTCCAGCGTTGCGACCTCACCGGTCGTCAGGCGCAGCGCATCTGCGCGGCTGCTGGTGAGTACCGCGAGAAACGGGTCGAGTGCTGGCATTATTGGTCGAGCGGGCGAACGCAGGCAATGGCCTGACGATTGATCAGAGTGGTCGTGTCGCCGCCGTGCAGCGATACGAACCGATCGGTTCCGAAATTCAGAAAGTCGAGCACCCGTGGCCGTTCGTGCGGCATCTCGATCAGCACCGAGCCGAGGCGCTGGGTGCCATCCTCCAGGGTCAGCTCGACCTCGGCGGCCACCGCGGTGGCGTGACGTTCTTCATCCAGCTGTGAGCCGTCGTTGGGCATGGCTTCCAGAACGTGCTCCTTGGCAACGAGCAACGTCTGACCGCCGCGAGTGAGGAGCGGAAAGAACGGATCCGCATCGTTCAGCACGTCGGCAACCTCTTCGGGCCCTCCGTTTTGGCCGGCCGCCTGAGCAAAGACGACGCCGTTTATGACATTACCGCCGCGCAGCCTCAGAGCCACGGCCAGTCGCGTCTTCTCAATGCGGTAGATGTCGGAGGGAATCATGGAGTTGAGTATCGGACGGGATGGGCGAAGAAATAAGCGGAAATGGGCTAGGGGCCAGGGACTAGGGATCAGGGGTGGTACGCGTCATCAGTAATGCCAAGGGGGCGCCAACCGGCGCCCCCTTGGCGTACCGCCCCTAGCCCCTGATCCCCAACCCCTAGCGCCCCTGGAGTTACGCATGCAGATGCATCTCCCTCTCGTACATCTCCTGTTTCTCGAGCTGAATGGTCACGTGATTGATGCCGAACAGCCGCATGGCGTCCAGTGCGTGCTCCAGCACGTGCTGCTGCCGCTCGGGCTCACGCACTATCGCGTGAGCACTCATGGCGATGTGGTTGGAGGTCACCGTCCAGACATGCAGGTCGTGCACGGACTCGATTCCGGGAATCGCCTCCAGTTGCGCGCGCACGGCACTGAGGGAGATATGCGCGGGAGTGGACTCGAGCAGCACGTCGACCGACTCACGGACGAGCCGCCAGGCGGCGCGGACGATGAGCAGGGTGACGAACACCGAGACTACAGGATCGGCGGTGAGCCAGCCCGTGTAGCGGATCACGAGCGCTGCCGCGACCGTTCCGACCGAGCCGAGCAGGTCACTCAGCACGTGAAGATAGGCACCGCGAATGTTCATGCTGCCGCCCTGCGATGGATGCAGCGTCCACGCGGCGGCCACGTTCACGAGCAGACCGAGCACGGCAACGATGAGCATCAGTCCGGTGGATACCGCTTCCGGATCGCGAATGCGCAGCACCGCTTCGAGCATGATCCACGCCGAGAGCAGGAGTAGCGCAGCCCCGTTGATGAAGGCGGCAAGAATCTCCCACCGGAGGTAGCCAAAGGTGCGCTTGTCGGTTTCGGGACGCCTGCTGAACCAGGCTACGAAGAGCGACAGCGCCAGGGCGCCGACATCGGTGAGCATGTGGCCGGCGTCGGCGAGCAGCGCCAGCGAATTGGACAGCACTCCGCCCGCCACCTCGGCCAGGAAGAAGACGCTCGTGAGGACGAGCGCGATCCGGAGACGCCTTACGGCGTTTGAATCGTCGGATGAGTGAGAATGCGAGTGGCCGTGCGCATCGCCGTGCGCGTGCATGTTCACGGCGCCCTCGTCAGGCGATGGTGCCGGCGGTGATCCCCGCCAGCCGTGCACACTCGAGTATCGCCGCGATCATGCTCGACGGATCAGCGATCCCCTGCCCCGTGATGTCCATCGCCGTGCCGTGAGCCGGCGAAGTGCGCGGAAACGGCAGCCCGAGCGTTACGTTCACCGCGCTGCCGAACGACGCCACCTTGATCGCCGTCATGCCCACGTCGTGATATGGCGCGATGACCGCGTCGAACGCGCCGCGCATGGCCTTGACGAATACGGTATCGGCCGGAAGCGGTCCGATGAGTTGCGCCGCGCGGGCGGCGGGCGCGAGCAGTTCGGCATCCTCGGTGCCGAACCGGCCGCCGTCGCCGGCATGCGGATTGAGCGCGCATAACGCGATGCGAGGCTCGGCAATGCCATACCAGTCGCGCAGGGCGTCCCGCGTGAGGCGCGCGATCTCGAGGATGATCCCGCGAGTCAGAACGGCAGGAACGAGCCGCAGAGGGATGTGCGTCGTCGCGAGCACCACGCGCAGCGTCGGCGATGTGAGCATCATCGCGGTTCGGGTGCCGGTGAGCTCGGCCAGCATTTCGGTATGGCCTGGATAGTCATAGCCACCGGCCAGAAGTGCCGCCTTGTCGATGGGCGCTGTAACGATCCCCTGCACCGCCCCGCTCATCGCCAGTTCTACCGCGCGTTCGATCGCCGCGCCTGCGAGCTCGCCGGCCAGCACCGGACCGCCGTCCATCCGCCAGTCGCCGATCGCCTCCTGCACAGCCATGCGCGTGCCCTTTGGGCCAACGACGACGTAGCTGGCGGCGGCCCGGACTCGGGGGTCGCTGAGCGCCTTTCCGATTATCTCCGGACCGATCCCGCGCGGATCGCCGACGGTTATCGCCAACCGCGGATGAGCAACGCTCATTCCGCCGGCTCGTCGCGCACGACCCGGACGAGCTCCCGGGCCTGCTGGCGGCTGACGTTCCTGCCAATGTCGCCTAACACCTCGACTTCGAGTGTGCGCTGGGCGAAGTCGATCCGTACCAGATCCCCCGCGTTCACTTCCGCCGATGCCTTTACCGGCCTGCCGTTGACGAACACCGCACCGACATCGCACGCCTCCTTCGCTTCACTCCGGCTCTTCACCAGGAGGAGTCGTTTGAGCGCGAGGTCCACGCGCACGGTCTAGATCAGAACGCGGACGTACATCTCGTCCCGGAGATTGCGGATGAGCCGGAGCACCGCCCGCTCCTGGGAGAGCTGGCTGCGGATCAATACCTTCATGTCCTCCAGCGTAGCCTCGTGCGCTTCCACTACGCTCGTCAGCTGCGCCACCACGAACTTGGGTGACTCACGCAGGGGATCCGCCAGCTCGAACACTTCAGTGACGTCACCGGCGACCTTACCTTCGAATGCCTGACGATACGAAGGAGGCAGCGAGTCGTACAGAAACTCGGGCACCGAGCGATCCTCGCCCGGATCATGGTAGAGCGCCGTCAGCGTATCGACCCCGGCACCCCCGCGCCAGGCAAGCGCAACGGAATCGGCACGCATCCGTGCGCGCTGCACGTCGGCAGAATCGATATCCGGACGCAGAAGAATGTGCCGGACCTTGTACTCGCCTGCCTGCACCCGGTCCACTCTCAGAATGTGAAAACCGTACGTGGTCTCGAAGACAGGGCTCGGCTGGCCGACCCTCACCGCCAGCATCATCGTCTCGAACTCGGGTACGAAATCGCTGCGACGGCGCCATCCAAGGTCGCCGCCCTGATCCTTCGTTCCAGGATCTTCACTTTCGCGCCGCGCCACAGATTCAAAATCCCCGTTCCGCCGAATTTCCACCAGCAGCGATTCCGCTTTGGCCCGAGTCTTTGCCCGAGCCTCGTCGCTGGCCCGCGGCGTAATAATGATCTGGCGAAAGCTCACCGTCGACGGAATCCGGGGGAACTGGTTGATGTTCGCCGTGAAATACGCGGACACCTCCTCATCCGTCACCGGCACCGGAGCGAGCTTGCCGTCCTCCTGAAGCCTCGACATGAGCCGCTGCTGCAGCGCCGAGCGACGCTCCTGCTCCAGCAGGCGGCGCCGGAACTCGTCAGGCGTCCCGAAACCGACCCGGCGGAGCTCGTCGCGGAACGCGGCCTCGTTAGGAAAGTTTCCCTTCACCGCCTGCAGTCGACGGTCCACCACACCGGCCAGATCTTCGTCCGAGACCTCGATCGCGAGATTCTTGGCGAGCTGTACCATGAGAGCATCGTTGATCATGCGATCCAGCAGCTGACGCCGAAGTTCCTCTATGGCCGCCGAGTCATTGGGAAGACTTTGACCTCGCGACGCCAGCTCCTGCGCGTATTGCGCGATTCGCTCCTCGACTTCCGTGAGCAAAACGATCTCGTCGCCGGCAATGGCAGCGATGCGCTCCACCGGGATGGAGGTAGGCGCATCCTGAGCGGCCGCTACGTTCGAAGCCGCGAGAAACAACGCGGCGAAAATCACATGCTTCATCATGCCTCAAGATACACGGTTGGGGCGGCGAAGTTCTGAGCGCACACAGAGATGCGTTTGGCCGAGATGAGAAATGCGAGGTGCGAGAACAGCCTCTTGCCGTTCTCGCACCTCGCATCTCTCATCTCCAACCGAACTTATTGGGGACGTCTGCCTTCCGGCGGCGTCGGGTTCTGTGTCGGCGGCTGTGTCGGCGCTGCTCCCCCCAGCGGCACTTGCGACTGCGGCTGCTGACGGGCACGCGTCGAATCGATTGCGGCGCGAACCTTGGAAGCGCGCTCGAGCGACCTTGCGATTCCGGCGCGATTCACCGTGTAATCGTACTTCTCGCGCAGCACCTCGCTGAGCGGCATCGGGACCTCGACGTACGGAACCTGGTCGAGCACGAGCTTGTCCATGTAGCTCTCGACCATTTCCGAGGCCACCCGTTCCCGCTGCGCCGGCGCGGGCGCGCTGTCGGCGAGTGTGGGCGGATTGATCTTGAGCTCGGTCCAGACCCGATGCACCAGCTGCGAGAACTGGTTCCGGGCGTCGGTCAACTCCGCCGGGCTCAATTCGACCTTGGCGCTGTCGGCCTGTGCGAGAACAAGCTCCCCACGAATGAACTGACCCCGCGTGAAATCGATCAATACGGAATCGGGAGCCTGCGCGGCCTGCTGGCGCATCATTGCCTGCGAACGCGCTGGATAGGCGGAGATCCACTTCGCCAGCCGCTCCGCCGTGAAGTTGCCGGCGCGCGAGGTCGCGATGACGGTGCGGTCCTTGGCGTGATCCTCCGGAGCCTGCATGACCTTCTTGATCACCTCGGCGGCGTTCGACTTGAACTGGATGTTGCCAGCCTGTTCGACCTCCGCCAGGTAGGTGCTCTCCGCTACCTGCACCGCCGACCCGGCAATGAGGTTGGTGAACTCCTGCACGTGATTCTGCTGCACTTCGGAGTAAGGCATCCGGCGGATGATGTGCCAGCCGAACTGCGAACGAACCGGCGTACGCGTGATCTCGCCAGGCTGGAGGTTGAACAGCGCGGTCTCGAACTCCGGCACGAACTGCCCGCGAGGCACGATGTAGACACCACCCTTGTCCTTGGACCCGGGATCCATGGAGAACTGCTGGGCCAGTGCGGCGAAATTCTCGGCAGTGGCCTGACGAGCAAGACCCTCCGCCACCCGCTGCATGCTGTCCTGCTTGGCCTGGCTCAGTCCCTGCTCAGGTACGCCGATGAGAATGTGGGCGGCGGCAATGACGTCACCGCGTAGATAGGTAGCCTCGTTGGGCATGCTGTCTATTGCCCACTTCGACTGAACCTGCTCATGCCACTTGCTCGCGCGCTGCTGCGAGAGCATGGGCCACATTGCCTCGTCGACCGCCTTCGGGTCGTTGAGCGAATCGTTGTTCGCCGCGGCACGTCCGAGCAGCTGGTAGTTCACCCAGAGGTTGGCGATCGTGCGCGCGGCTTCCTCATTCAGCGGGATTTGCGAGGTGCCCATGAGCTCCGCCAATCTTTCGGTCGTGAGCTCCTGTGAGCCGGCACGGGCGACTGTATCCACGTGGGCGGTCATCGCCTCGCGGAATCCATCGCAACCGGGGAGCAGGACGAGCGATGCCGCGAGGGCCAGTGTCAAGCGCTTCATTTATTAGAGGGAACGGTGTGGGGTGTTGTGTCGGCCGACGGATGGAGAGTCCGGAGTGCTCGAACGAGGCCGTCGAGGATCTCCATCCCGCCGAGTCTGGTAAGCTTGAGGGACAGCGGATGCATCCGGCGAACATCGGCCTGGAACTGCACCTCGCGGAATGCCGCTGTAAGGCCCTTGAGCCTGGGCACGGCGTCGTCACGAAAAGTAATACGCGCCTCGTCGCCGCGCACCAGCAAACCTTCTATCCCCAGTCTTCCCCCGATGATCCGTAGCAGCGAGAGAGCCAGAAACGCCTCCGCCTCGCGTGGAAGTGGGCCGAACCGGTCACGCAGTTCCTCTCGCAGAGCCTCGATCTCGCTCACATGGTGCATGGTGGTGAGGCGCCGGTACACGTCCAGCTTGGCCTCCTGGATGTGGACGTAGTCGTCCGGGAGATAGTGCGGAATGTCCATCGACACGTCGGACGGCACGAATCTGGGGCCGCTTTCTCCTCGCATGAGCCGGTTTACGGTCTCGTCCAGCATACGGAGATAGAGATCGAAGCCGACGGCCTGTACGAAGCCCGACTGTTCCGGCCCGAGCAGGTTCCCCGCCCCGCGCATCTCGAGATCCTTGAGAGCCACTCTGAACCCCGCACCGAGCTCGGTGTGGTGCTCCAGCACCTGCAACCGGCGCTCGGCTTCCTCATCCACCGAGTCCGGGACCAGGAGGTAGCAGTAGGCGCGCCGGTGCGACCGACCGACGCGGCCGCGCAGCTGGTAGAGCTGCGCCAGCCCGAAGTGATCGGCGCGGTCGACGAACATGGTATTGGCGTTGGATACATCGAGGCCGGACTCGACGATCATCGTCGAGACCAGCACGTCCACTTCGCCCTCTACGAAGCGGCGCATGACTGCCTCGAGGTCGCGCTCGCGCATCTGCCCGTGCGCCACTTCTACCCGGCCGCGGGGTGCGAGGTGGCGCACCCGCTCCGCCATCGACTCGATGGTTTCGACGCGGTTGTGGACGAAGTAGACCTGGCCACCGCGATCGAGCTCGCGCGCAATGCCCTCCTCGATCAGCGCCGCGTCCCAAGGCTCGACGAAAGTGAGCACCGGGGAGCGGTCGAGCGGCGGTGTCTGAATGAGCGTCATGTCGCGCAGCCCGGCCAGCGAGAGGTGCAGTGTGCGCGGAATGGGAGTTGCCGTCAGCGTCAGCACGTCGGTCTCGGCGCGCAGCTGCTTGAGACGCTCCTTGTGCCTGACGCCGAAACGATGTTCCTCATCGACGACGATGAGTCCCAGATCGCCGAAAACGACATCGGCGCTGAGCAGCCTGTGCGTGCCGATGATGATGTCGATCTTCTTCTCGGCCAACTTGGCCAGTACGGCGCCCTGCTCCTTCGCGGTCTGGAAACGGCTGAGGGTGATGACGTTGATGGGAAAGTCGGCAAGGCGCTCGCTGAAGGTGCGGCCATGCTGCTCGGCGAGAATGGTCGTCGGCACGAGGACGGCCACCTGACGACCCGACTGCACCGCCTTGAAAGCCGCGCGCACGGCGATTTCGGTCTTGCCGTAGCCCACATCGCCGACGAGCAGCCGGTCCATTGGACGCGTGGCTTCCATGTCGCTTTTCACCTCGGCCGTAGCCTTACGCTGATCGGGGGTATCCTCGAACAGGAACGATGATTCAAGTTGCCGTTGCCAGGGCGTGTCGGGGGAGGCCGGTGGCTTGGCCGCGACTTTTCTCCTCGCATACAGATCCAGCAGCTCGAGAGTCATCTCCTGAAGCGCGGCCCGAGTCTTGTCCCGCTGCTGCGCCCATCGCCGGCCACCGAGCTTGTGCAGGCGAGGCGGTACTGCATCGGTGCCGGCCTCGGCCGAGCGGTACCGCTCGATCTGATCGATGCGATAAAGCGGAACGTTGAGCCGGTCCCCGCCCTCGTACTCGATGACCGCCACCTCGACCATGCTCTCTCGCACGAACACCCGTTCGATGCCCCGGTAGATCCCGATCCCGTGTTCCAGATGGACCACGTAGTCACCGACCTTGAGCGTAGTCAGGGCATCGATGGCGGCGCCGGATGCATAACGCCGCTGCCGGCGAATGCGGCGGTCGCGGCGAAAGATCTGATGATCGGTGAGAACCCGCAGTCCGCCGGTGCCTGACGATCCGGACGGAACGATGAAGCCGCCATCGAGCACCCCGACGGCGACTCCGGCGCCGACCGGGCCATGCTCGGAGAGCAACTCCTCGAGCCGCTCCGCCTGGCCCGCATTGTCGCAGAGGATGAGCGTCGGGATCGGGTCGTCGGTGAGCTGGCGGAGCCGGCGCATGTCGCGTTCGACCGTTTCAGGAGGCAGCACGCCGAAATTGATCTCGGGCGGCACCGGCTCGGCCGCGCCCATTGCCCGGATGTCGATCGAGCCGAACGCCGCCATCCGCCGCAGGATCTCGTCAGGCGGCGCGAACAGCTCGGAGCGCGATGGCGCGTCCTCTCCGCGACGGCGCGCCAACTGGATGTGATGCTCGGCTTCGTCCCAGGTGCGAGCCAGCTCCGGATCCAGATGGGTGCCGGCCGGAAGCATCAGCACAGTATCGGGCGGCAAGAGGTCGAGCAGCGACCCGCGCTCGCCTTCCTCATCGTCGTCGGCGGCCGAGTGGCTCTCAACTGGAAGGACGACCGCCAGGTCGGCGTCGCGCGTGGACCGCTGCGTCTGGATGTCGAAGTGTCGCAGCGACACCAGCTCGTCACCCCACAGCTCCGCGCGAACCGGGTGAGCCATCCCGAAGCTGTAGATGTCCAGAATGCCGCCGCGCACGCTGAACTGCGCCACGTCGTCAACGACGGGAACACGGTCGAAGCCGAGGCGTTCGAGCCGCTCGATTAGAGCTTCCAGCCGGTGGGTCTCTCCCTGTCGCAGCTCGATCCGGCCCGCGGCCAGCGCACCCGGGAGGCGCGTGCGCTCGAGCATTGCGCGTGCGGTGGTCACGAGGAGCTGTGTTTCACCGCGCGCCAGGCTGGCCAGGGTCTCGACGCGCTCGCCCGCTACCTCCAGGTGCGGCTCTACTTCTCCGAACCCTTCGCGAGGCGGGTACAGCACCGCACCCTTTTCCAACAGCACATCGAGATCGGAGAGCCACCGTTCGGCATCGGGGAGCGTCTCGGCGACCACGACGATGAACCGCGAGGATCCGAGACGCCTGGCGAGTGCGGCACACAGCACTGCGCTCGCCGATCCCGCCAAGCCTCCGATCGTCCGCCGTTCACCTGGAACCGGGAGCGTATTCGTCAGGCGCGTGAATGCCGCGAGGGATTCCAGGGCGTCGAGAACGAGCGGTAGCGACAAGCGGGGGTCGAGGGTCGGGGG
>JBPCLX010000171.1:0-8926 GCA_051002815.1 Gemmatimonadaceae bacterium | reverse complement strand
CCGTCTCACCATAGGAGAGCCGCTCGAGCGCGAACGCCGAGGGCGACGTGGGCCAGTAAAGAGTGCCCGAGTCGAACGCATGCGTCAGATCCACCATCGTCACGCGTGTGAGATCGATCGGTTGCGCAGGCGTCGCCGGCGCGACGGCCAGCAGCGCGGCAAGCAGAAGACCAGCGCGGTTCACCAGCACCTCCGTAGTCAGGTGCGACTCAAGGTCGGCCGCCATGATGAATCCAGGCAGCCAGCATGGCGATCACATCGTCGCGATGGAGCGCGTGTCCGTTCCCCTGGAACAGGAGAACCGAGAAGTTCGCCGCATCCGCTCCAACCGCGTCCCACAGGCGTTCGATACTCCGCCGCGGCCGAAGCTGTGTGTCGCGACCGCCGTAGATCATCATCACCGGCTGCCGCACGCGCCGCCAGTGCGGAATGGGGTCGAAATCGCCCGTACGACCGATCCAATTCAGAACCCAATGTGTGGAATCCGTGGGAAGCGTGCGTAGCGCGTAATCCAGACGAGAGCTCTGGCTTCGCGCCTGCTCGGCTTCCGCTTGAAGCGACGCCCACCCCGCGTGACTTCGACCAAACGAAAACAGACTTTCGTAGATCCGTCGTAATCTGGCCTGTTCGGCAGAATCGAGTGGAGCGCCGCGCTCGACGGCCTCCATCTCGATCTCACCGAGTACCTGGCTCATCAGCGACAGTGTCCCGCCTGATATGACCGCCGCAAACGCGAGCTCATCGTGCTCGGACGCCAATATGGGCACGACGTAGCCGCCTTGACTGAAGCCCAGAGCACCCACCCTGGCCGAATCCACCTCCGGGCGGGCTCGCAGCAGTGAAACAGCGGCCGCCGCATCACTCGCCAGTTCACCGAAAGTCGCCGTACGCCAGTCGCCCCCTGACTCGCCGCTACCCCTCTTGTCGGGGTATAGGACGACCACACCAGATCGGGCCAGGTCCTCCGCGTAAGCCGAAGTCCACGCGTTCGTCCTGTCGCTCGATCCAGAGCCGTGCACTATCACCACGGCAGGTGCGGGAACAGCGACTTGCGGAATCAGCAGTGTTGCCGCGAGCGGAACGCTCGCCGAGATTCGCACGGCTTCGCGCCGGATGATGATCGAGTCGTCGGTTGCGATGACAGGCTTTCGGTTGACTGGGGCCGAGGCGCTGGACGCCGCGGGGGACGCGGGGCGCACGGCGCAACCCAATGCCAGGACTGCAACGAGAGTCAGACGGTTCGTCGAAGGGACCATGGCGCTCAACAAGGAGGTATTACAGCGGCGGAACCGGTTGGCTGCGAAGCCGGCGGTCGCGATGCCGCCACCTCCGGTCCGGTATAGATTATCCGACAGCCGGGAATTCCTCGACGTTCCACATCACTCGATCCAAACGGTTCGCATGTCAACTCGAGAGCTCCGGACGCCGCGGTGGGTGGGCATTGCCCTTCTCACCGCCACAGCCGTCGCCGTGCTGGGCTGCATCACGCGCCTCGACGCGCAGGCTGCCACTCGCCCGCAAGCGGCCCACTCGATCATCCCCGCTCCTCGATCGGTTCGGCTCATCGCCGGCACACGGTTCCCAATTGAGGCTCGAACCACCGTAGTGATCGACCAGAACGCACCCCCCGAGGTGGAGCGCCTGGGTGGGGTCCTCACCCGCATGCTCGGCGTCACGGCACGCACGACAGCCAGAAGGCTCGCCGCTGGTGAGCAGGCGCCGGCGGGGAGCGTTCACCTTCGACTGGCTGCAAATCGTACGTCGTTGGGCGCCGAAGGTTACGAACTGTCGGTGGCTGCCGGGCGTGTGACGATCAATGCCGCTGAGTCGGCGGGACTCTTCTATGGCATTCAGACTATTCGGCAGCTGATGCCGGCGTCGGTGGAGCACGGAGCCGCGCTCCGGCGTGGCCTGCACATCGCCGGCGCGCAGGTGGAGGACGCGCCTCGTTATGAGTGGCGAGGGATGATGCTCGACGTCTCCCGCCACTTTCTGCCACCTGCCGACGTCAAACGGTTCATCGATTACCTGGCGCTCTACAAGCTGAATCGCCTGCACCTTCACCTGTCGGACGATCAGGGCTGGCGCATCGAGATCAAGTCGTGGCCCAACCTCACGCGCCATGGCGGGCAGACGGAGGTGGGCGGCGGCAAAGGTGGATTCTACACGCAGGAGGAATTTGCCGACATCGTAGCGTATGCGACGGCGCATTACGTGACGATCGTGCCGGAGATCGACATGCCGGGGCACACCAACGCGGCGCTTGCGTCGTACCCGGAGCTCAACTGCGATGACAAGGCTCCGCCGCTCTACACCGGCACCCGTGTGGGATTCAGCACTCTGTGCGTGAGCCGCGACACGGTATACCGGTTCGTGAGCGACGTAGTGCGCGAGATCGGTGCGATGGTGCCAACGCCCTACTTCCACATCGGTGGCGATGAAGTCGAGCGCTTGACGGACGAGCAGTACCGGGGGTTCGTCGAGCGCGTCGAGAAGATCGTCACCGGTCACGGCAAGCGCATGATCGGGTGGGGCGAGATCGCGCCGGCGTCGCTTACCTCGGGCACCATTCTCCAGCATTGGAAAAAGGACGAGGCGCACCTGCACGTGGCGCGTGGAGGCAAGGTCATTCTATCGCCTTCGACCCGCGTATATCTCGACATGAAGTACGACAGCAGCACCGCACTCGGCCTAACGTGGGCGGCAGTCATCCCGCTGCGAAGCGCCTACGATTGGGAACCGTCCACTTTCATCCCCTCCGTTGGCGAAGACGCCATTCTCGGCGTGGAGGGGCCGCTGTGGTCGGAGACACTGGAACACCGGTCGGAGTACGAATACCTGGCGTTCCCGCGCTTGATCGCGATCGCCGAGCTGGGCTGGTCGCCGCGTGAGGCGCGCGGATGGGATGGATTTCGGCGCCGCCTGAGCGCGCACACACCACGGCTCGAAGCGCTAGGCGTGAACTTTTATCGGTCGCCGGAGGTGGATTGGAGGCCGGTCGAGTCGCGAAGGCCAATCCCCTAGTCCCGACCCTGCAACCCCCGTCTGACCAGATCCAGTGCGGCCTGAGTAGATCGAAGCCGGATTTCTTCCCGGTCGCCTACGAACTTGCGGCCGAACACGCGCACGACGCCGTCGAGCGAGACCGCGATCCAGACAGTGCCGACCGGCTTCTCGTCGGTACCGCCGCCCGGGCCTGCTACGCCCGTTATGCTGATGCCGGCCTCGGTTCCAAACCGCATACAGACCCCTTCCACCATAGAGCGCGCTACAGCCTCGCTCACCGCGCCGTGCTCGGCGATCAGCGCGGCCGGAACGCCAAGCTCCCTGAGCTTCACCTCGTCGGCATACGCGACCACTCCACCAACGTAGACGTCGCTCGATCCCGGAATCGCGGTAATGCGCGCGCCGAGCAGCCCTCCGGTGCACGATTCGGCTGTCGCGAGGCGCCAGCCGCGCGACCGCAATCTCTCGAGCGCCACCGCCGCGAGATCCTCCTCGTCCTCGCCGTAGACGTAGGCGCCGCACAATCCGAGGAGCTGTCCGGCCGCCTCTGACAACCGCGCATCGGCGTCGACCCCCGAGAACCCGGTTACCGTCAGTCGCAAGTCGGTTCCCTGCCACTTGGGATTGTATGCCAGCGGAAGCCCCGGAAACCCCTTCGCCAGTCTGCCTAACGCGTCGGCCAGCGCCGACTCGCCGATGCCCGTCGTGCGCAGCGTCCTCGAGCGCACCACCGTTGCCGGCGTCCCCGATCGCCCCATTCGCTCGATCAACATCGGCATCAGCGTGTCGGCCAGCATGCCTCTCATCTCCCGTGGAACCCCCGGCAGCGCCGCGACCCATCGTCCGCGTTCGTCCTCTATGAAAATCCCGGGCGCCGATCCGTGATGGTTCTCCAAAACGCGGGCGCCCTCCGGCAGCATGGCCTGCTGGCGATTGCCGGCGGGCATCGTGGCGTATCCGTACAATCGGAAGCGCTGCTCGATCCCGGCCAGCACGGCTTCGTTCAGCTCGAGCGGCCGCCCGAGCAGCTGGGCTACCGACGGGATCGTCAGGTCGTCGCTGGTGGGGCCGAGCCCCCCGGTGGTGACCACCGCTCCGGTACGGTCCAGCGCGTCGCGCAGGGCACCGACGATGGCAGCGGGGTCGTCGGCAACGGTGCCGCGACGCACCACGAGGATCCCGGCATCCGCCAGCGTCCGTGAGATGTGTGCGGCATTGGTGTCGATTACGAACCCGAGGAGCAGCTCGTCGCCGATGGTGACCAATTCGACGTTCATGCCCTAACGTCGGAACATCATTCGTGTCCCGCCGCCGGCATTCGTCCGATGAGCAGGCTGCCGTACCGCCGCAGATATAGCCACAGCGAGTAGACGGTGAGCGCAATCGCGCCCCACATCGACACGGTGCCCACCACTCCGTTGAACAGGGCGAACGCCTCCCAGAGCGGGTGGCCGATCCACTCGTACTGATGGGCGGCGCTCAACGCGGCGAACCAGAAGAACGCGCTGCCGACCCATGTCCACTGGAATCCCGTTTTCCATTTCGCCGAACCGATGGCGGCAATGATGACCCCCTTTCGGCTGGCGAACTGCCGAAAGATCGTCATCAGCAACTCGCGCCCGAGCACGACCAGCAGTGCCCAGAGCGGCAGCCCGAAGCTGCCGAGTGGCGTTATGAACTCGAAGTCCCGGATCAGCGCAGCTGGCGAGTCGGCCCGCTGCAGGAGGTAGATCGGGATCAGCGTGGCGAGAAGGAGCAGTTTGTCGGCTAGCGGGTCGAGCAGCTTGCCGAGGTCGGTGACGATGTCCTGCGACCGGGCGATCTTCCCGTCCCAGTAGTCGGTGATCGCCGCCACCAGAAAGAGCACGAAGCCGGCGAGCCTAACGCTCCACGAAGGCGAGAACGGGAACCAAGCGACCAGCGGAGCCACCAGTATACGGCCGACCGTCAGCGTGTTGGCGAGATTCACCCGTCCCCCGGAGCGATGTCATGGCGCGCGGCGAACGACGCGCGTGGCGCCGTCCGCTAGGAAAGACTCTTGAGAACGAGCTTACTGACCGTCCTCAAGGTATCGAAGACGCCGTCTCCGGTCACGGCCACCGCCTCGAGCGAGGGCGCTCGCTCCACCCATTCCCCGGTCGTCAACTGCAACACCAGGCTCTCGCTGGGGCTGGTCGGATCGGGGGTATGCCGCTGGCGCGCAGGCTCCGTCACTTCCCACCCGGGATTCAACGCCGCCTGTAGCTCGTCGAGCGGAGCGGCGTTCGGCAGGTCGCGCTTGTTGAACTGGATCACGAACGGCATGCGGGTCAAGTCGTACCCGTATTCCTGCATGTTGTCGTACAGGTTCTGCATCGACTCCTGGTTCGCCTCCATGCGGTCCATCTGCGAATCAGCCACGAAAACTACACCATCCACGC
Organism: Gemmatimonadaceae bacterium; assembly: GCA_051002815.1. Taxonomy (GTDB): domain Bacteria; phylum Gemmatimonadota; class Gemmatimonadetes; order Gemmatimonadales; family Gemmatimonadaceae; genus JALZIF01. The sequence continues at coordinate 3,500 of JBPCLX010000171.1, read as the reverse complement.
CCTTCAAAATGAGCTTGCGACTGGCGTTGTAGTAGACCTGCCCTGGAACCGTGTACAGATGAAACCGTGTCTTGAAGCCGCGGATCGTTCCCAGGTCCACCGGCAGAAAATCGAAGAACAGCGTGCGTTCGGTTTCCGTTGCCAGCGATATCAGCTTGCCGCGGGCGTCAGGGGCGACCTTAGCGTAGACGTGCTCGAGATTGGTGGTCTTGCCGCCCAGTCCCGGGCCGTAGTACACGATTTTGCAGTTGATCTCGCGCGAAGCGTAGTTGATCATCGACATGATGCCACCACTTACTGAAAGAGCCGGTCGATTTCGTCATCGAGGCCGGCAAACATCCCGGTCCCGCTCTCGGCTGGCTGCACCTGACGAGCACGATCGAATAGTTCGGTGAATACACGTGCCAGTTCCTCTACCGTCTGCTTCGCCCGGAGCCGAACCAGCCCTTCCGTCGTGCGTGTGTCGAACAGAACCACCAGAATGACGCGACGCACGATGTCGGCCAGATACATCGATTCCTGTTCGCCACGGTGCACCAGCGCGCTGAACTCGGTTTCCCCCACGAGCTTGGCAAGCTGGTCGTTGGCACTGAAGTCCGCCGCGGTCAGCGTGGCGAAGGTGGTCGCGTCGAAGCGCGGCTGCTCGCCAACGGTCGTCACCAGCTGACCGGCGCGGTCGACGAGAAGAGCGCACCGCGCGTTCGACTCGGCGAGGAACTCGTTCAGCGTGCGGGTTATGACGGCGTGGTCGTCCTCCGTGAACGACCAACTGCCAGCTCCAACGGTCATGTGGCGGGTCCGGTGTGCTATCCGAGCGCCTCTTCCATCTGGCGCAGAATCGTGGAGCCACGCCGCCTGAGCCCCTGTTCCGCCTCCCACGCGACATAATCGCGAAGCAGGTGGACGGTCGACAGCGTGCGCTGCCCCCGCAGGTGCCCCAAAGCGGCGAGGCGACGCCACCGATTCCGGCTGAAGAGATGGCGGCGTGCACTTCGCGTCTGTCCACTCCAGACGATCAACCCCACCGCCACGCCACCAACAAAGGCAAAGCTCGAAACCAATGCCGTGTTCCGCCGCATCACATCTCCCGCCGCGCGCTCAACGCCTGCGCGATCGTCACCCCATCCGCGTATTCCAGATCCCCGCCCACCGGGATTCCCCGAGCTATGCGCGAAACAACCGTTCCGTTCGTACCGAGCTGGCGGTGAAGGTAGATGGCGGTCGCCTCCCCCTCCATGCTCGGGTTCGTGGCCACGATTACCTCGCGAATGCTCCCATCCTGCATCCGCGAAAGCAGCAAGTTGATGGTCAGATCCTCGGGACCGATACCATCCAGCGGTGACAGGCGACCGCCGAGAACATGGTAGAGCCCGCGGAATTCCCCCGTCCGCTCGATAGCCCCTATGTCGCTCGCCTCTTCCACCACACACACCACGCTCCGGTCGCGCCGAGGATCGCTGCAGACGATGCATGGATCCTGCTCGGTGAGATTTGCGCACACAGAGCATCGACGCACCCGCTCCGACACCCCTACCAACGCAGCGGCCAACCGCCGGCTCTGCTCGGCCGGCTGCTTGATCAAATGAAACGTGAGGCGTAAGGCAGTTTTGCGCCCAATCCCCGGAAGCCTGGAGAGCTCTGTTGCGAGCTCATCTATCGCGGACATTTAGAACGGGAGCTTGAACGGCAGCTGCAGCCCTCCGGTGAGCTGCTGCATCTGCTCCTGCGCCATCTCCTGTGCCTTCTTCTGAGCCTCGCCGACGGCCGCGATCACCAGGTCTTCGAGCATCTCGATGTCGGCCGGATCCACCACCGCCGGATCGATCTTGATTCCACGAACCTGGCCCTTTCCGTCGACTGTGGCGGTGACCATCCCTCCGCCGCTCGCGGCCGATATCGATTGGCTTTCCAGCCCATCCTGTATCTGCTGCAGCCGGGACTGCATCTCCTGCGCCTGCTGCAAGATCTTCATCATGTCGCCCATGCGTTCCTTTCTTCGCGATCAGTGAAAGAGAGTCGCAAACTACGTACGCGCGCCGAACGCTCGCAAGCGCAGCTTGCTGCTATTCGATCAGCTCCAGATCCAGCGCGTCTATCGCCGCCGAGAGCGTCGGATCGCGGCGCTTCAGATTGGCGATGCGCTCGGCGCGAACCTCCTCGGCCGTGTATCGCCGGGATGGGGCGGCGGGTTCCGCCGGCGCGCCCGACCGATGGAGAAGGCGGACCCGGGTAACGCCATCGCAGTAGCGAGCGATGGCACGCGCTATCTCATCACTACCGTTGATGATCGCCTGCTCGGCGATCTCGTCAGGCACATCGAGCGACAGCAACACCTCACCGCGGGCGTTGACGGCGCTCGGACTGGCGCGCTCGAGCGCTGTGCCGAGGAACGGACGGGCTTCACGCGCAGCGGCGACGACGTCGTCCCATCGCTCGGTCAGGAGATTGATGTCGGGGGTCGAGGGTCGAGGGTCGCGGGTCGGGCGTGCTGCGGGATGGGCGACGCGGGACGCGGGACGCGGGGAGACGGTGGAGGTCTCCGGCGCGGGCACTTCCGCATCGCGCGTCGCGCCTCCCGCATCCCGGGACACGCTTCCCGCGTCCCGCGTCGCTCGTCCCGCTTCACGCGCTGTCCCGGCCCCCGCCTGCGCATTGGTGCGCGGTGCCGGCGGCTCAGGGCGCGGCCGGCGCCCTCCGCCGCCTGACGACTCCGCTGCCGGGGCGCCATCGCCCAGCGCGCGCAATACCTCCTCGAGCTCCACCGTCCGCTCCATTAGAGCGAAGCGGATGAGCAGCGTCTCCAGCAACAGCTGCTGCTGTCCGCTGCGGCGGAAGCGCATCTCGGTTTCGGCCAGGCCGGCGAGCATGCGCAGCAGATCGCCCGGAGCGAGACGATCGCGGCCGGCACGCAGCGCCTCCCGGGCGGTCTCGCTGATCTCGGGCGCCTCGCCCCCCAGGGCGATGTCGAGCTGGGCGCGAAGGATGTCACCGAGGCCCGTCAGGAACTGACCGAGGTCGATACCCGCTTCCGACAGCCGCGCGACGAGCGGAAAGACATCAGCCGCCCGCCGGTCGGCGATCAGCGACAGAACGCCCATGAATTCATCCTCGGCGACCAGACCTAACGCTTCACGAACCCGGGCGGCGGTGATTCTGCCTTCACCGACGGCAAGAACCTGGTCCGTCAAGCTGAGCGCATCCCGCATCGAGCCGTCGGCGGCACGTGACAGCATCGCCAGCGCGTCGGCATCGGCGGTCACCCCTTCGTGACCAAGCACGGTGCCTAGCCGCTCGCGAACATCGGCCGGCCCAATGCGCTTGAAGTCGAACCGCTGGAGCCGACTCAGCACCGGTGCGGCAGTCTGTGCGATCTTCTGCGGCTCGGTCGTCGCGAAGACGAAAACCACGCGCGGCGGCGGTTCCTCCAGGATCTTGAGCAGCGCGTTCCATGCCTCACGAGTGAGCATGTGCGCCTCATCCACGATGTAGACCTTGTAGTG
>JBPCLX010000170.1:0-5175 GCA_051002815.1 Gemmatimonadaceae bacterium | reverse complement strand
ATCGACGCGAGCGCGTTGATGGTATATCGCGCGGCGTGGGCTCATGATACGGGTGCCGGTGCCGCCACGCGAGAGGCGGCGATGGCCAAGCTTTACGCGACCGAGGCAGCGCAGCAAGTGATAGATGATGCGGTGCAGCTCTTCGGCGGGCGTGGGGTGGTGAGCGGTGCGATAGTGGAGCGGCTCTACCGTGAGATTCGGGCCCTTCGCATCTACGAGGGAACATCGGAAATCCAGAAACTGGTGATCGCGGGTCAGCTGGTGCCGCGAGAGCGTGAGCGATGAGATCGTGCCGCGGGGAGGCGACATGCGGAGCCGGAGCGAGAGATGAATAATCGCGAGGCAAGCAAGGCGGCGCTGGCTCCGAGCGCGCACGTCGACACCTTCGCGCGCGATCGGCTGCCTCCGCGGGCGCTGTGGCCGGCGATGCCGGGCGTGGAATCACTCGGCTATCCGGCTCGACTGAACGTGGCCGATACGCTGCTCGACGAGTGGGTGGTGCGCGGCCTGGGCGATCGTCCCGCACTTCACTTCGCAGGAGGGCGCTGGAGCTACCGGGAGCTCAGGGAGCGCGCGAATCGCATAGCCAATGTGCTCGTCGACGACCTCGGGGTGCGCCCGGGCCACCGCGTGCTGTTGCGGGGCCCGAATACCCCGATGATGATCGCCTCGTGGTTCGCGGTGCTCAAGGCAGGGGGGATCTGCGTGGCGACCATGCCACTGCTGAGGGCACGCGAGATCGGCGCGATCGCCGAGACGGCCGCAGTCGCCTTGGCGTTATGCGACACCAGGGTGGCCGACGACTGCGAGCGGGCGCGCGACCAGTTCGGGTTGCTCGAGCGGATCGTTCACTTTCAGTCGGAGGACGCCGATGGGCTCGAGGCGATGATGTCCCGCAAGCCGTCGACATTCAGCTCCGTGCCTACCGCGGCCGAGGACATCGCGCTCATCGCATTCACTTCCGGGACCACCGGCAAGCCCAAGGGAACTCTCCATTTTCATCGCGATCTGCTGGCCATCTGCGATACCTACAGCCGGTATGTGCTACGCCTGACGCCGAGCGACATCACCTGCGGGTCGCCGCCGGTGGCGTTCACCTTCGGGTTGGGCGGACTGGTGCTTTTCCCGATGCGTGTCGGCGCCTCGTCGCTGCTGCTCGAGCAGGGCGCGCCCGCAATGTTGCTGGAGGGCATCGCCGAGCATCGTGCCACCGTGTCGTTCACGGCGCCAACCGCCTATCGCGCCATGGCCGGCATGTCGGGCAACGGGGAGACTTCCTCGCTTCGGGCGTGCGTGTCGGCCGGGGAGCATCTCCCGGCAGCGACGTTCGAGCAGTGGCGTAAGGCGACCGGAATCGAGATTCTGGATGGGATAGGCTCGACGGAGCTGTTGCACATCTTCATTGGATCTCCCCCCGGGGAGGTCCGCGCCGGCTCGACCGGCCGCGTGGTGCCGGGATACGTGGCGCGAGTAGTCGATGCGCATGGCACGGAGCTGCCTCCGGGGGAGGCAGGGCACCTCGCGGTGCGGGGTCCTACCGGCTGCCGCTATCTGGATAACGAGCATCGGCAACGAGAGTACGTGCGCGATGGGTGGAACTATCCCGGTGATTCGTACCGGCGCGACGAAGAGGGTTACTTCTGGTACCAGGCGCGCACCGATGACCTGATAGTCTCCTCCGGTTACAAGATTCCGGGGCCGGAGGTGGAGAGCGCGTTGCTCGAGCACCCGGCGGTGGCCGAATGCGGCGTGGTCGGCGTGCCTGACGAGGAGCGTGGCCAGCGGGTGACGGCATTCGTCGTGCTCCGCGCCGGCCACCGCGCTGGCGGAGAAATGGCAAAGGAGCTGCAGAATTTCGTCAAGGCGCAGATCGCGCCGTACAAGTACCCGCGCGGCATCGAGTTCGTGGGCTCGCTGCCGCGCACCGAAACGGGAAAGCTGCAACGGTTCCGGCTTCGCGATCCGCGAACGGTACTCGAGCACCGAAAATCGGAGGACGCTACGTGAGTGTAAGGGAAGACGCGGGGCCTGGCGCTTCGGGGGTCGAGATAAAACCGGAGGGTTGGCCGCGCGGGGTGGGGTATGCCCACGCGATCGCCGCGCGGGGCAGGGTAGTCAGCGTGGCGGGGCAGATCGGCTGGGAGCCGCGCACCGGCGCGTGGCGAGAACACGATCTTCCCGGGCAGACGGCTCAGGCGCTCCGGAACATCGTGGAGATAATCCGCGCCGCTGGGGGCGCACCTAACGATATTGTGCGGCTAACCTGGTACCTTACCGATCGTGATCAGTACGTCGCCTTGCGTCGCGAGATCGGCGCAGCCTATCGCGCGGTGCTCGGACGCCATTACCCGGCCATGTCCGTCGTGGTCGTCTCCGCGCTCATCGAGCCCGAAGCCCTCGTCGAGATCGAGGCGACCGCCGTGATTCCGGAGTGAGCACGCCACCGCTCTCGCGCATCGACGTCGTGAGGGATCTCGTTCGGTCGCATGCAGCGGCCGACGAACCGGAGCGACTGGCGGTACAGCAGACGCTAGCGCTGCTCGAATCGGCGGCAGATCCCTTTGCCCGGACCACGCACCCGGGGCATGTCACGGGAAGCGCCATAGTGCTCGACACGGCGGGTGAGTGGGTGCTGCTGGCCTGGCATGCCGCGCTCGGCAGGTATCTGCAGCCTGGCGGTCACTCGGAGCCTGGCGATGCCACCCCACTCGACACTGCCGTTAGAGAGACCGCCGAGGAGACGGGGGTGCGGGTGGGAGCACCGGGCACGCTGATCCACGTGGATGTTCACACGATTCTCCCGCGGGGGATCGAGGGCGCTCACCAGCATCACGATCTGCGGTTTGCGTTCATCGCGCCTGCCGACGCAGCCCCCCGATTACCACCGGGAGGGCGCGACGCCGGCTGGGTGAGTTTGAACGAGCTCGAAGCATACGACGTCGATCCCTCATTCCGTCGAGCGCTGGAGCGTGCTGGCCGCTCATGGTCGCTGGACAGCTACGCGTCGGCGCGACAAACTAGCGGTCTGCGCACACCGGGAATCGGATGACGGCGGTACAGCGTGAATACGGCGGTTGGTCGAGTCCGGCACTCGGGCGTGCAATGGAGTTCCTGATCTTCGGACATTCCGGAGCCCGCGTGCTCGTCTTTCCCAGCTCGAACGGGCGGTTCTACGAATGGGAAGACTTCAAGATGATCGACGCACTGCACGAACATCTGGAGCGTGGATGGGTGCAGCTGTTCTGCGTGGACAGCGTCGATGCCGAGAGTTGGTACAACGACCGAGTGCCGCCCGCGGTTCGCGCGCGCCGGCACGCGCAGTACGACCAGTATCTAATGAACGAATTTCTGCCCTTCACGACATCGCGGAATCTGAACCCGATGCTCATCGCGACCGGTGCCAGCTTTGGCGCCTATCACGCCATGGCGTTCGGGCTGCGGCACCCCGAATCAGTGGGGCGGATCATTGGCATGAGCGGACTTTACGATGTGCGGCGTTTCACCGATGGATTCAGCAACGACGATGTCTACTTCGCGAATCCGTTCGAGTTCGTCAAGCACGAAACGGATGATTCGCGCCTGGCGGCAATGCGGCGAATGGACATCATTCTGGCCACCGGCCGGGACGACCCGTCGGTATCCAACAGTGTCGAGATGTCGCGGCGCCTGTGGGAGAAGGGCATCGGCAACGCGCTCCGGTTGTGGGATGGCTGGGCGCACGACTGGCCGTACTGGCGGCAAATGATTCGCGCGTACATCGGTGGGCACGACTGATGCCCCTCGCGCATCGCGATAGTCGACGGAGAACGAGATGACCAAAATGGTCGGGTTGATGGTGGGGCGTGAATGGTCGATGCCGCCGGCGTTGATCGATGCGATTGCACGACGCAAGGCGGGAGTGGTCGCGGATTACGTCCGCATCGGCGAGACGCGGATGGAAGAGCCCTGTCCCTACGCGGTGATCATCGATCGCATCTCGCACGAGGTACCGTACTATCGCACCTATCTAAAGAACGCGGTGGTTCAGGGTGCCACCGTCATCAACAATCCCTTCATGTGGAGCGCCGACGACAAGTTTCTTGGCGCCAGTGTGGCTACCAAGCTGGGTGTGGCGCATCCAAAAACGGTGGTGCTCCCCAATCGCGAGTACATACCCGGGATCAAGCACGAGGAGAGCCTTCGCAACCTGAAGTATCCGCTGGATTGGTCGTCGATCGTGGATTACATCGGACTTCCGTGCGTGCTGAAAGACGCTCATGGCGGTGGATGGCGCGACGTGTTCGTCTGTCGTTCACTCGACGAAGTAATCCACCACTACAACAGCTCCGGCCTCCTTGTGATGATCCTGCAGGAGTTCATCGAGTGGGAGCATTACGTGCGCTGCCTGGTGCTCGGTCAGGAGCACGTCATGCCGATGAAGTATGATCCCGGCGAGCGGCGCTACCTGGTGGAGCACGCACACATGTCGCCGGAGCTGGGACAACGGGTGGTGCGCGATTCGATAGCGATCTGCCGGGCGTTCGGCTACGACATGAACAGCGTGGAGTTCGCCGTGCGCGACGGCGTGCCTTACGCCATCGATTTCATGAATCCAGCGCCGGACATGGACGTGAACTCCCTTACTCCGGAGTACTTCGACTGGGCGGTCGAGCACCTCGCCGACGTAGCCATCCAGCGTGCCAAGGAGCCCCCGCGTCAGGCCGCCGCGCTTCGCTGGGACGGGTTGTTCACCGGCTCGCGCAGGTAGATTCGTGCGCGACGCAATTGCGATTTATCACGACCTGCTCACGGATTCGGTGGCCAGTGAGACGTTCGCGCAGCTGGACGCACAGCAGCGCTCGCGCGGGCTGTTCTTTGGTGACCGTCCCCTGTGCACCGTCCTTCGGCCGCGCTTCCTCGATCCCGCGCAATATCGCTGGCTCCAGCATCGTGCCGCCATCCTGCTGCAAGCGTTCGACCGCGCACATCGAAAGGCGATAGCCGATCCGGTCTTTCGCGGCCAGTTCGGGCTGCTCGAATGGGAAGAGCGGCTCGTCACGATCGATCCCGGATTCAGAAGTCCGACCCCTACATCCCGCCTGGACGCCTTCTTCGTGGATGATGGGGCTGGTGTGAAGTTCACCGAGTACAACGCCGAGACGCCGGCGGGAGGCGGTTATAACGACGCCCTCACCG
>JBPCLX010000169.1:0-9842 GCA_051002815.1 Gemmatimonadaceae bacterium | reverse complement strand
CTCTCCGTCGCTGGCGGGTTGTCGGATCTGGAAGAGGACCAGCTCGAGGCGTTGCTGGTTCGCTTGGAGGCCATCGAGGCACTGCCGCAGACGTCGACCTCGCCGGCAATCTTCACCAACTTTGCCGTGCAATGATGCCTTACCGAACTTTCATTCTGACGACGGCGCTCCTGGTGGGGCTCGCTGCCGATTCTGCACCGGCCGGCGCCCAGCGCACTCCGCCTGACAATGCCCGGCGCGCCCAGCTCGAGCAGCAGATCCGGCAGCGGCTCGCCCGCACGCTCAAGGAGCGGGTTGGCCTCACCGACGCGCAACTGGAGCAGGTCGGCGCGGTGAACAGCCGGTTCGAGGAGCGGCGCCGCACCCTCGTCGAACAGGAGCGAGACATCCGGATCGGCCTACGTGAAGAGGTGATGCGCGAGGGGCAGGCGGATCAGGAGCGCGTGTCGCGACTGCTCGATCAGGCGATCGAGGTGCAACAGCATCGACTTCGTCTTCTCGAGGAGGAGCATCGGGAGCTCGCCAGATTCCTGACGCCCGTACAGCGGGCCAAATACATGGCGGTTCAGGAGCAGCTCCACCGTGTGCTGGAGGACATGCGCCGGCCCGGCGCAGGGCGGCAGCCAGGAGCGCGTCGGCCGGGATAACCGGCGGGAAACGGGAAATGGGAAACGGGAAACGGGAAACGACATTGCGGGGAGGTGCCTCGCAGACCCGAAAAGCAACGGTTCGGTTGCTTCAGGCCTGAAACGGGTCCGCGACTGCTTGGTTTGCGTTTCCCATTTCCCGTTTCCTATTTCCCTTCTTGCCCCACCCCGGCTGCGCGGCGAAGTTTCCGATGTCACTCGAGCCCGGGTGGCGGAATCGGTAGACGCAGCGGACTCAAAATCCGCCGGCCTTCGGGCCTTACGAGTTCGAGTCTCGTCCCGGGTACTGCAGCCGCGCGCCCCCACGCGTGCGCACCGCTACATTTCGCACCGTGTCGTCACTTCGATTTCTCGGACTCGGTGCCGCGCTTCTGGTCGCCGCCGCCTGCACGCAGGGATCCGCCTCCGCGCGCGATGAGAATGCGCGCCGCGTAGCCGAGACCGGGCTCTACGGCCAGTCGCTGGATTCGGCGCTCGTGATCCCCTCCGTGTCGCTTGCCGATCTCGACGGCAATTCGATCGATCTGGCCGAGCAATCACGCGGCAAGCTGACGCTCCTTTTCTTCGGCTACACGCACTGCCCGGACGTGTGTCCGGTGCACATGACCAACATCGCGGCGGCCATGCGCACCCTGTCATGGGCGCAACGAGACAGCATGCGCGTGGTGTTCGTCACCACCGACCCTGAGCGCGATACTCCCGACCGACTGCGGAGCTGGCTAGGCTCGATCGACTCCTCCTTCGTCGGATTGCGCGGCACGCAGGCGGCTATCGACAGCGCGCAGCGCGCCCTCGGCCTTCCCGAAGCCATGCGACTGCCCGGAGCGCACCCCGGAGACTATCAGGTCGGCCACGCCGGACAGGTACTCGCGGTGTTTGCCGATGGCCGCGCGCGCTACGCCTACCCGTTCGGTACTCGTCAGGCAGAGTTTGCGCACGATCTCCCCAGGCTCGTGGGCGCGTCGGCAGCTGCGGTCTCGAGTGACACGGAGGACCGCTAGATGCAGTGGTGGTGCTCGGCGCAGGGGGTCGCGTGGGACTGGAGTTGGCGCGCGTATCCGGGGGTCTGGCTGTTCATCGCCGCGGTGACCGTAGCGCTCTGGTCTTTGCACCGCCGCTCACAGGCACGCATCCAGCCGTGGCGCGTGTCGCTCATGGGTCAGGGAGTGCTTGCGCTCTGGCTCGCGCTGGACTGGCCTGTCGGAGCGCTGGGTGGTGGGTATCTGGCCAGCATGCACATGCTCCAATTTCTGCTGATCGCACTCGTCGCACCCCCACTCATTCTCCTCGGCGTCCATCCGGAAGTGTGGGCAAGGCTGGGTCGCCGCGGCATGACGGCCTGGTTGTCGGCGATCACAACTCCGCTGAGTGGCCTGATTGCGCTCAACGTAGTGATCGTTCTCACGCACCTGCCGGCGATTGCCGATCCCCTCATGGCAACGCAGCCAGGCTCGTTCGGGATAGACATGGCTTGGCTGTTGTCGGGTACTTTGTTCTGGTGGCCCGTCGTCGCACCCGTACCCGCACGGCCGCGATTCGGCCATCCGCTGCGGATGGGGTACGTGGTGCTCGGCATCATGTTCAGCCCGGTGACGATCGTGCTCGTGGCGGTGCTGGTGTTCAACGAGCATCCGCTGTTCGCCACATATGAGCTGGCGCCGCGGGTGAATGGACTCGACTCGGTAGCGGATCACCAGATGGCTGGACTCCTCATGAGCGTGGGAGGAGTCGCAATCACGCTGGTGGCAATGACGACGATTTTCTTCAAGTGGGTGCAGGAGAGTGAGCGCGCGAATGGGCCTGACGCGAGGGACGAGCTTACTCACATGGCTTGAGAAGCGCGCGCGATAGTGCAGATTTCACTGGCGCGCCTGCTGAGCCGCGCCATTTACGCCCGCCGGAACGCCGGCGGGAGCACTGGCCAAGCCGAACGAGTGCCGAGGATCGTCGCTCGTTCCAAGGGGGGGATTCGGGATGAGCAAGGCTGAGGCGGACGCACTGAGAGTCACCGATGATCGGACCGGCGAGCAGTATGCAATACCCATCAACATCAAGGGTACCGAAGGCGATACGGCGATCCGGACGATGGACCTTCGTCAGATCAAGCAGACGCCTGACGAATTCGGCCTGCTGAGCTACGATCCGGCGTTCATGAACACCGCCTCGTGCCGGAGTGCGATCACCTACATCGACGGCGACAAGGGGATCCTCCGCTATCGGGGCTATCCCATCGAGCAGCTCGCCGAGGATTCGACATTTCTCGAGGTCGCCTGGCTGCTGCGCAAAGGTGAGCTTCCCTCCCAGCACGAGTACGACCAGTGGGTGCAGGACATCACGTTCCACACCTACGTTCACGAGAACATTACGAAGTTCCTCGAGGGTTTCCGATACGACGCGCATCCAATGTCGATGCTGTGCTCGAGCGTGGCCGCGCTGTCGTCGTTCTATCCGGAAGCCAAGAACATCTTCGAGGAGGAAAGCCGCGACATCTCGATAATACGCCTTCTCGCCAAATTGCCGACGCTGGCGGCGTTCGCCTATCGACACATCAAGGGGCTGCCGTTCATTTATCCGGACAACGACCTGTCGTACGTGGAGAATTTTCTCTCGATGGTCGCGCGGATGAGCGAGCCGCGGTACGAAGCGAATCCGGTGTTCGTGCGCGCGCTGGAGATCCTCCTGATTCTGCACGCCGACCACGAACAGAACTGCTCGACGAGCGCGGTGCGCGCCGTCGGCTCCTCGCACGTTGATCCATTCTCGGCCATAGCGGCGGGAATCGCGGCGCTTTACGGACCCCTTCACGGCGGTGCCAACGAACAGGTGCTGCACATGATCGGCGAGATCGGACATCCCCGCAACATTCCCGCGTTCATCGAGGGAGTGAAGAGCGGCAGCGGCCAACGGCTGATGGGATTCGGACACCGGGTCTACAAGAGCTACGATCCGCGCGCCCGCATCGTGAAGAATCTCGCTGACGAAGTGTTTGCGCAGGTAGGAATGGACAAGGACCTGGAGATCGCGCTCGAGCTGGAGCGAATCGCGCTCGAGGATGACTACTTCGTCTCGCGCAAGCTGTACCCTAACGTGGATTTCTACACCGGGCTCATTTACCGCTCGATGGCGTTCCCGACGTCCTTTTTCACCGTGCTGTTCGCGGTCGCACGCACGGCTGGGTGGCTGGCGCAATGGGAGGAGATGCTCCTCGACAAGGAGCAGAAGATCGCGCGTCCCCGGCAGATCTACACCGGCCCTGCCGAACGCCAATTCACCAGCCAGGTGACCGAGAAGCATCCGCGCGTTCGCAAGGGGCCGCTGCGCAAGTAGCGGCGCTTCGTCCTCCCGGCACGCCGACCGGGCGTGCCGCCTGTCACCCGCTCCATCCGAGGTTCCATGCCTTTGCGTTTGTCCGCCCGTCGCGCCGCCGCCGAGGCGCACGAGACGCCGCTACTCGTCGTTGCCCTCGCAAAGGGAGCATCGCTGCCGGCAGAGTTGCGAGCGCTGGACGAGCACACCGGTGGTGCACTGGGAGCCGCCCTCGAGGCCCGCGATTTTCGCGGCGGCCGGGATGAAACCTTGCGATTGAGTGGAGTACGCAGCGGGGGGCCTCAGCGGCTGCTGCTCGTCGGCCTCGGCGACTCGGCCGATCATGCCGGCGCGGCGAGGCGGGCGGCCGCCGTTGCATCTCGTCAGGCGCGGAAGGCGGGCGTGCCGGCTCTTGCCTGGTGGAGCGACCGCACCGATCCCGTCGTGCTCGAGGCGACGGCGGTAGGCCTGGCGCTGGGCGCCTGGGAATACAGCGACCTCAAGACACCGCCGCCTGAAGCCGAGCGCAAGCCTACGCTCGACGAGGCCGTACTGCTCGTGCCTGACGTTGCAGACGGCACGGATGCGGTGGCGCGCGGCGCGGCGATCGGTGAAGGCATGGATCTGGCCCGTCGTCTGGCAATGATGCCGGGCAACATGTGCACGCCGGATTTCCTCGCCGACACGGCCGGCGAGCTTGCCGAGCGATTCGGACTCGTTCGCACCGTACTCGGCCGGACGGAGATGGAGAACGAGAACATGGGCTCGTTCCTGTGCGTGGCCCAGGGTACACCGCAGGAGCCCAAGCTCATCGTGCTCGAGTACAAGGGTGCGGCCGGCAAGCCGGTCGCGCTCGTCGGCAAGGGACTCTGTTTCGACACGGGCGGCATTTCCATCAAGCCTGCGCTCGGAATGGAGGCCATGAAGTTCGACATGTGCGGTGCGGCCGGAGTGCTGGGCGCCATGCTCGCGATCGCGGCGATGAAACTGCCAGTTCACGTCGTCGCGCTCATCGGGAGCACCACCAACATGCCATCTGGCACCGCCGTAAAGCCCGGCGATGTGGTGAAGGCGAGTAACGGCAAGTCGATCGAGATCATCAACACCGACGCCGAAGGCCGCCTCGTCCTCGCCGACGTGCTGGTCTACGCCAGGCGTTATGACCCGGCCGTCGTCATCGATGCGGCAACGCTGACCGGAGCGGCCGTGATAGCCCTCGGTCATACCGCCACCGCCGTCCTCGGGAACGATGACGCGGTGATCGACGAGATCGTTGCGGCAGGCAAGCGCTCAGGTGAGCTAGCGTGGCCTCTGCCGCTCTGGGACGACTACAAGGAGCTGATCAAGTCCGACGTGGCCGACGTCAAGAATTCCGGCGGACGGGCCGCCGGCACGATCACCGCCGCGATGTTCCTCAGGGAATTCGTCGAAGGTTATCCGTGGGCGCATCTGGACATCGCCGGGACGGCTTACTCCGAAGGAGACCTGACGTACATCCCCAAGGGTCCGACGGGGATTCCGGTCGGACTGTTCGTGGAATTCGTGCGCGCGAGGGCGCGCTGACACTCGTGTGCAGGGCGGCATGGCTGGCGACGGCGGCGCTGATAGTGGCAGCCGCGGCAAGCCCCGTTCGCGCTCAACGTCCAGACTCCATTCGCGTCGCCGACTCGCTGCAAGTCGCCGCGGATTCGGCGGTCAGCGCAGGCGCCATGCAGGACTCCATCCCTGCCGACACTATCAAGGATCCGCTTCCGGCTTTTCCGGTGCCGCCCCTGCCCGCCGCCGGCCCGGGCTTTCGTTGGGATCGTCAGGCGATTGCCCGGAGTGGCGCACTCAATCTCGACGAGCTACTGGCGCGGGTGCCTGGAACCGAATCGTTCCGTACCGGCTGGCTCTCGGCCCCGGCACTGGTTGCCGTCGGCGGCGACGTGTCGCGCGTGCGGGTCTTTCTCGATGGAATCGAGCTCGAGGGAATCGACCCCGTTGGTGGCGGGCTGCTCGACCTGTCGCGTGTTCAACTCTGGACCTTGGACGAAGTGGCTGTCGAACATGGCGCCGATGAGCTGCGAGTCTTTCTCACCACCTGGCGCGTCGAGCGGACTGCCACCAGCACTAGAACCGATGTGGCGACGGGCGACCAGGAAACGAATCTCTACCGCGGAATGTTCGGCAAGCGATTCGGGCGTGGCGAGGTGCTGCAGCTCGGAGCGCAGCAGTACGGGTACTCGAACAGCATAACGGCGTTTGGCGGAGGCGATGAGTTGGCCATTTTTGCCAGAGCCGGCGTCGCGCGCCGGCTGTGGAGCTTCGATGCATTCCTCACGCGAAGTAATCGTTCGAGGGACGCGCAGCCGCGGTTGTTCGGCGGAACGGACCTCCCTGAGCAGGACGCGGTTCGCACCGACGCGTACGCGCGCCTGGCGCTGGGTAGGGCAGGCACCGGCGCCTGGCTTCAGCTCCTCGCAGCACTCCAGCGGTTCGACCAGGAGGCCAGTGGTGTCGGCGTTGGAGCGACTCCCGACACCGGCCTGTCTAACGTTCACTATCTGGCTACGACCGGGTTCGAGCGCGCGGGATTTCACTTGTCGGGAACGGCACGCATGCGCGATCCCGAGGAAGGAGAGCAGGGCACCACGATCACTGGACGTGCCGCGTTCGAAAGCCGGTATTTCACTCTCGCGGTTCGTGCCGATGCGCGCTCGAGCGACACGGTCTCGCTGGAAGAGGCGACCGCTGCCATCCGTCCGACATCATGGATCTCGCTGGTTGGAACGGTCGCACGCCGGCACGGCGGAGAATCGGAGGTCGATCAGCTTTCCGCGCGCGCTGAAGCGGGCCTTCGACTTGGAGGTCTTTGGCTGATCGGCGGGATGCTGACGAGCGACACCACTCATCTGCTCGCCCCCCCTCTGCTGTTCGATGCCTCGCTCCCTGCGGTGGAAGATGCGCAGGCGCCCGAGGGGTTTTACGGCGCCGTTCGCGGTCGCCTCTGGCGCGATGTGTTCGTGGATGCGCAGGCGACCTCATGGTCCGAGGAAGGGTGGCTGCGCCCCCGAATGAGCGGATACGGCCACCTCTACGTCGATACCCGCTGGCTGGCCCGCTTTCCGAGCGGAAGTTTTGGTTTCAAGGGCTCGGCCGGCTACGTGTTTCGGGAGCAGGTGCCGTTCCCAACGTCGAGCGGCGGCTTGGACTTTGGAACTGCCGTGCGCGATCTGCGATTGCTCCTGGAAATACGTCTTCTCGACGGCGCAATATTCTGGCAGCAGTATTTCCACCTCGATCCCGCTCGTCCGGAACTCGTGCCGGGGTTCGGGCTCATCCGGCAGACGAACATTTACGGGGTCCGCTGGCAGTTCTGGAATTGACAAAGTCTATGTCAATCCATAACTTGCACTGCTCTCTATGATACGAAGCATGACGGGGTTTGGTGCCGCCGCCGGCGAGGTAGGCGGGCTGCGGGTCACCGTCGAGATACGCACGGTGAATCACCGCTTTCATTCGCCGAACCTCAAGCTGCCGTCGGCACTCGGGCGGTTCGAGCCCGAGGTTCGCGAACATCTGCGGCGGCGGATCGCCCGAGGCCACGTCACGCTGAGCGCTCGCATAGAGCGTTCGCCGGTCGACGAAGCGGTGGTGGACGAGAAGCGCTTCGGTGCCTACGTGGACAGGTTGCGGGACCTGCAGCGTCGTTATGCATTGGCCGATGTACTCGATGTGGGGACGGTCGTGCGCATGCCCGGGGTGCTGAGCACCGACGCTCCTGAAGAAGTCGGTGAGTCGGCGGCGCCGTTTGTCGAGGTGATCGAGCGCGCGACCGATGCCCTGATAGACATGCGGGAGAGTGAAGGGGAACGGCTGGCTGCGGTCCTGCGCGAGCGGCTCGCCGAGATTGCTACGCGTATCGAGCGCATCGCCGTGCGCGCGCCGGAGCGGTTGACCGCTGAGCGCGAAAGGCTTCGCCGGTCGGTACGCGAGCTGGCTGATGGAGTGGATGTAGACGAGGCGCGGCTGGCGCAGGAGGTAGCGATCCTTTCCGACAAGCTGGACGTCGCGGAGGAGGTAGACCGTTTCCGGGCGCACATTCAGGCGTTCGGAGACACCCTGTCACAGACGCGCGGCGAACCGGTGGGGCGGCGGTTGGCGTTCCTGATGCAGGAGATGCTGCGCGAAGCCAACACCACCGGAAGCAAGGCACGCGACTCTGCCATGCTCCACGAAGTGGTTGGAATAAAGGAGGAGTTGGAGAGGATAGCCGAGCAGGTAGAGAATCTCGAGTGAACGCGTTTCCCATCATTCTCTCGGCCCCCTCAGGCGCTGGAAAGACCTCGATTGCACAGGGATTGCTCGCGCGACGTCCCGACGTCGGATATTCCGTTTCGTGCACCACTCGCGAGCCCAGACCGGGCGAGAGACCGGGCGAGGATTACCACTTCGTCTCCACCAAGGATTTCCTCGCAAGGAGGGCGGCCGGCGAGTTTGCCGAGTCCGCGCAGGTCCATGGCAATCTGTACGGAACGCTCCGAAGCGAAGTGCAAAGGGTGTTGCTGAGCGGCCGGCACGTGGTGATGGACATAGACGTACAGGGGGCAGTGCAGTTCCGAAAGGCGTTTCCCGACTCGGTAGCTGTCTTCGTTCTGCCGCCGTCGGGAGAGGTAATGCTCGA
The DNA here is from genome assembly GCA_051002815.1 of Gemmatimonadaceae bacterium. Taxonomy (GTDB): domain Bacteria; phylum Gemmatimonadota; class Gemmatimonadetes; order Gemmatimonadales; family Gemmatimonadaceae; genus JALZIF01. Next base: position 1,223 of record JBPCLX010000169.1, on the reverse strand, counting down.
GCGGCTACGGGCGCGCGGCACTGAAGATGGCGAAGCGCTGGCCCGGCGGATGATCAGCGCGCTCGAGGAATTGCGTTCGGTTACAGATTATCATTACGTCGTAACGAATGATGTGATTGAAGAAACGGTCGCTCGAGTCTCGGCAATACTCGATGCGGAGATGGTGCGGCGCGACCGCCTGCGGGATCTGGATGCATCCGTTCGCGTGCTCATTGCACGGCTGCAACGGGAAATCGACGATAAGCCACACGAGGAGTCATCATGAGGGTTTTCACGCCGGTCGAGGTGACGCAGCACGTCGCCAACAAGTACCTCGCCGTGCTCGTTGCGGCCAAGTTCGCACGCATTCTGAACGAGAGGCGCCTGCCAGGCATGAGCGCCGTACACGAGAAGAAGCTCACCACCCAGGCGCTGGAATCGCTCGCACTCGGCGAGATCCCGCACCGCGTCATTACGCGCAAGCGCCCGTAAGGCACGGGCGCCCGTGCGTCCGTTCGATGGGCGACGCATTGTCCTCGGCGTTACCGGCGGGATTGCCAGCTACAAGGCGGGATGGCTCGCGCGCCTTCTTACGAAGGCTGGCGCCGAGGTCGACGTGGTACTTACCGCGGGGGCACAGGAATTCGTTCGCTCGCTCACTTTCGAAGGTCTGACCGGGCGCGAGGTTCATACCGGGCTGTTCGACCCCGGTCATGCACTCGACCACATCCGTCTGGCGCGCGAGGCACATGCCATGATCATCGCGCCGGCAACCGCCGACTTCGTGGCGAGGGCGTCCACAGGCCAGGCGGGTGATCTGCTCGCGGCCACTCTGCTCGCCACCACTACGCCCGTGCTGTTCGTTCCCGCAATGAACGATCGCATGTGGTCCCACCGGCAGACGCAAGCGAACGTCGCTCGACTGCGCGATCTCGGCTATGCCGTTCTGGAGCCTGACGTGGGAATGCTCGCCGCCGGTGAGGGGAGCGGTCCCGGCCGGATGCCCGAGCCGGAGATCACTTTCGCCCACATTGGCCGCCTGCTCGAGGGACGAGGGCCGCTGGCTGGACGCCGGGTGCTGGTGACCGCCGGCCCTACGCGCGAGCCGATAGATCCCGTTCGCTTCATCTCGAATCGGAGCAGTGGAAAGATGGGCGCCGCGGTGGCTGCCGCAGCCTGGCGGCGCGGCGCCGAAGTGACCGTCATCGCCGGCCCGCTCGAGATCGTGCTGCCCGTCGGCGTCA
>JBPCLX010000168.1:0-7055 GCA_051002815.1 Gemmatimonadaceae bacterium | reverse complement strand
AGAACTCCGTAAAGTCCGATCGCCGCCAGCAATGTTGCAAGGAGCGCGAAAGCCGCCGACAGCATGCTGATCATGCGATCGAGAAAGACGTTCTCCCGCATCTGCTGCGGCAGCGTCTTGAGATTCTCGATCGGCAGGTTGGGATCCAGCCGGGCAATGACCGCCGGAATGGCGCGGAGCGTCTGCTCCGGCGGGAGCGAGGTGCGGGCGTAGAAAGTGATGAAACCGATGCTCTCGTCCTGCCGGTACGGCGTGTAGAACATCGGCGGAATCGTATCCTTCACGGCGCTGTACTTGGCATCCTGCACGAGGCCCACGATCTGAATGTTGAGCGAATCGTCAGGCCCTCCCTGCGCCATCCACTTGCCGACCGCCTCGCGGCCGAGGTTGAACTTCCTGGCGAAGGTCTGGTTGACGACGGCTACGCGTCCGGAACCCTGCACGTCAGAAGTGGTGAATTCCCGGCCCGCCAGCAGCGGAATGCCTAACGTCCGGAAGAAGTCAGTGCCCACTTCGTTGAACCGCGCGCCGTTGTCGATGTCGGGGCCACTCTCGAAACCCTCGACCGACACACTACTCCCCCAGTTGCTGCCGGCCAGCAGCGGAACCATCGCCGCCGTAACGCCGGTAACTCCTGGCAGCGCCGCGAGCTCTTCCTCGACGCGCGCGAACAGCTGCTGCGAGGGAGCGTTTTCGTATCCGTTCCGGTTGGGCGAAATGCCGAACGTCACCACGTTGTCGATACGGAGGCCCAGATCGACGCGACTCACGTTGGAAAGGCTCTTCAGAAACAACCCCGCCGAGATGAGCAGCGCCATCGACAACGCGATCTGAGCCGTGACGAGCGAGTTGCGGAACCGCGCCGCGGCACGCGCACCCGAGGGCTGGCCAGAGTTGGCCCTGAGCGTGGACACCAGGTCGGGACGTGTAGCGTGTATCGCCGGGTACATGCCGAACAGCAGGCCCGTGCCTATCGACATGGCGGCGGCGAACCAGAGTACCGTGCCGTCGAGCTGGAGATGGAGCGTCGCCGCGGGCTGTGGCGGCAGAATGGAAGCAATTCCCACCAGCGTCCACTTGGCGACGAGCAGACTGGCAACGCCGCCCATCAGAGCCAGCAGACACGACTCGAGCAGGAGCTGCCCGATCACCTGACGACGGCTCGCACCGAGCGAGAGCCGCACGGCCATCTCAGTGCCCCGTGTCGCCGCGCGCGCCAGCAGCAGATTGGCAATGTTGGCACAGGCAATCAGCAATACGATCCCCGTTATGGAGAACAGCAGCAGAAGGGGCGTGCGCGCCTCTTCGTGAATGGAGCTCTGTCCCTTCACGCCCGAAGACAGCGCAATCTCCTTGGTCCGGAAGCGGGTCATGCCGTCGTCGCTCATTCCTTCCTGCAGCGGCGCTTCGACCTCGGTGATGATCGGCCGGTAGACGGCATTGATCGTCCGTTGCGCCTCCTCGAGCGTTGTACCTGCCTTGAGCCGCGCGAACAGATATGCCCAGTAGCTCCGACGGTTCTCGAAGTCATCGAAACCCGGCTCCACCTGACCGCGCATCGAGATAGGCACGAAGACGCTCGGTGTGCTGCCGAGAGTCGTACCGTTGAAGCCGCGCGGTGCAACACCGACTATCGTCATTTGATGGCCGTTGATGACCATCGTCTGGTTGATTACACCAGGGTCGGAGCCACGGCGATTCTCCCAGTAGTTATGGCTCAGCACCGCTACGAAGTTGGCGCCAATCGTCTCATCGTCGCCAGGCACGACCAGCCGGCCGAGCGCCGGAGCGACGCCGAGCAGAGAGAAATACGAGCCCGAAACCATCATTCCCTCGCCGTTCAGCGTCTGCCCGCGATAGGCAAGGTTGGCGCCGAATACGCGATGGGCGGCTATGCCTGTAAACGAGGACGGTGACTTCTCCAGGTCGCGGAACATCGCGTAGCTGAACACATCGTCGCAGTCGCCGGCCTGGCTGCACGACTGCGATCCCGGCTTTGGTCCCGGTGCCGACAGATTGACCAGCTCCGCGGGCGCCCGCACCGGCAGCGGGCGAAGGAGCAGCTGGTCGAACAGCGAGAAGATCGCGGAATTGGCGCCAATACCCAGAGCCAGCGACAGAACGGCAACCGAGGTGACGAACGGCGTCTTGAACAGCGTTCGGATGGCGAACTTCAGGCTTCGCATGGGATGCTCTCGCTGGATTCCAGGACCTGATGGTCGTGGACACCTTGATGGATGTGCTCGCGCAGTGGAGGCAGAGACCGCCGAATTGAGACACACAACCAGGCGAATCGGTTTGTGACCTCGCTGGCCGCCGTCTAGAACAAGCTCCACCAGCGCTGCCCCACCCCCTTCGATGAATCGTGTCTTCGGGTTTCAGATCGCCTGGCCACCGTCGCCCACGACGACCTCAGGATCAAAGCCGAGAAACAATCCCGTCTCTACAACGCCGGCACGCTCACGCAGCGCCTGGGCCAGCGACTCGAGGTCGGTGATCCCCTCCCGAAACCACACATCGAGTACCAGGTGACCTTCATCGGTACGGTATGGTGCTCCGCCATCGGCCATGCGCAGCGCCGGCTGGCCGCCGAGCGCTCCGATCGCATCCAGATGAGTAGTCCAGCCGAACGCCACGACTTCTACCGGAACCGGATGTCGCTCACCCAGCCGATCCACCAGCTTTCCGCTATCAACCGCGATCACCAATCGACGCGAGCATGACGCGACGATCTTCTCCCATAGCAGCGCGCCACCCAGCCCCTTCAACAGATTGCCGTGCAGGTCCACCTCATCTGCGCCGTCGATGGTCAAATCCAGATCGGGGTGCCTATCGAGCGTCGTGAGCGGTACGCCGCTCGCCAGGGCGTGCTCCTCCGTTACACGCGACGTCGGAACGCCAATGACGTCCTGCAATGCTCCGACTGCCAATCGCCGGCCGATCTCCGAGACGGCGAGTCGGGCTGTGCTGCCACTCCCGAGACCGATGACCATTCCACTCGCCACACGATCGACCGCTTGCGAGGCCGCCGATCGCTTGCCACCGAGTCCTTCGTCGCTCACGGTGTGCGCCACGCCGCGCCCTCGGCCGCGATCAGCGCCTCGGCTTCCGCCGGTCCCCAGTCGCCGGCCGCGTAGTTGGGAAAGCGCTCTGGCGGCAATTCGCCCCAGGCATTGAGAATGGGATCGATTATCCGCCATGCCGCCTCGACGGCATCGCTTCGTGTGAACAGCGTGGCGTCGCCGAGCATGCAGTCCACGAGAAGGGTTTCGTACGCCGAGTGCTCGGGTGGCCCGAACGATCCGGCATGACTGAAGTTCATACCAGCCGTCACCATCCGAAAATCATGGTCGGGCACCTTGACCTCGAAACACAGGGAAATTCCCTCGTCAGGCTGGATCCGGAACGTCAACACGTTAGGAGATACGTCCTTTCCTCCGGTCCCTGGAAACATGAGGAGCGGCGGCCGCCTAAATCGGATTGCGATCTCGGTCGCCCGGCGCGGCATTCGCTTGCCCGATCGCAGGAAGAACGGCACTCCCTGCCATCGCCAGGTGTCGATCATCAATCGCACCGCGGCGTATGTAGGCGTCGTCGACCGCGCCGCCACCCCCGGCTCCTCCCGGTAGCCTGGGACCGGGTCTCCGCCGATCGAGCCCGCACTGTACTGTCCCGCTGCGGCATAACGCGCAACGTCGTCCGCGGTGAACGGCCTGATGGCGTCGAGCACCTTGACCTTCTCGGTGCGCACCGCGTCGGCCCGGAATGCCACCGGGGGCTCCATTGCCGTCAGCGATAGAAGCTGCAACAGATGGTTCTGGAACATGTCGCGGACTACGCCGGCTTCCTCGTAGTAACCTGCCCGGTGCTCCACACCAACCGACTCGGCAGCGGTAATCTGCACGTGATGGATGTGGTTTCGGTTCCACACCGGCTCGAATATGGAGTTCGCAAATCGGAACACCATCAGATTCTGAACCGTCTCCTTTCCCAGATAATGGTCGATTCGAAAGATCTGATGCTCGGCGAACAGCGCGCTCACCACTGCGTTGAGCTCTCGCGCGCTCGCCAGACTGTGCCCGAAGGGCTTCTCGATGACCAGTCGCACCCACGGACGCGCACCGGTGTCATCCAGTCGAGGCGCCAATCCGCTCTCCGACAGGTGCACCAGCGTCGGCTCGTACACGCTGGGAGGAAGCGCGAGATAGAACAGGCGGCCGCGTACCCCTCCATTCCGTGCCGCCGTCCCGCTCTCCAGCGTCGTAAGGCGGTCGCGCAAGTGCGCGTAGACATCCTCGCTCTGCAGGTCACCGGCCATGTACTCCAGGCGGCCGGCGAACTGCTTCCAGGCCGCGGGGTCGATCTTACCCACGTGTGAATCCGCCAGCGCGCTCAGCATCGCTTCTCGAAACTCGACGTCGCGCATGTTCGCGCGGCCGATGCCGATCACACTGAAATCATCCGCCAGCAGCCCGTCTGTCATGAGATGAAAGAGCGCCGGCACCAGCTTGCGTCGCGCCAGATCGCCGCTCGCTCCGAAAATGACCATCGTGCAGGGCGTTCCCCGTTCGGGCGATCGCGGTAAGGCTGTCGCCTCTTCGGGCACCTCCATTGGCACGACCAGCCTTTCCGTCACGTCGACTTGACCGAGTGGCCACCGAACTGCTGGCGCAGCGCGGCAATTACCTTGGCGGAGAACGATTCGTCCTGCCTCGAGCGGAAACGCGCCAGCAGCGACAGCGTTATGATCGGGGCGGGAAGGTCGAGGTCTATTGCCTCCTGCACTGTCCACCGCCCTTCACCGGAATCCTCCACGTAACCTCTGATGCTCGCAAGGTCCGCTTCGCCGGCAAACGCGCGCTCGGCGAGTTCGTTGAGCCACGATCGCACGACGCTGCCATGATTCCAGACCGCGGCGATCTGACGAAGGTCCAGGTCGAAATTCCTCGACTGGTGCAGGATCTCGTATCCTTCGGCGTACGCCTGCAGCATTCCGTACTCGATGCCGTTATGCACCATCTTCACGTAGTGTCCTGCCCCGGCCGGGCCGACGTGCGCGTATCCATCGGGCGGCGCCAGCGAGATGAAGGCCGGTTCACAACGCGCGACAGCCTCCGCCGATCCGCCGACCATGAGGCAATAGCCATTCTCCAGCCCCCATATTCCTCCGCTCGTCCCGGCATCGACCAGTTCCACGCCGCGCTCGCGAAGCTTGGCGGCACGGCGAATCGTGTCGTGAAATCTCGAATTGCCGCCGTCGATGACGATGTCGCCGGCGGCAAGGTGCGGTATCAGCCCGGCGATCGTATCGTCTACCGGATCCCCGGCCGGCACCATGACCCAGATGACCCTCGGTGCGGCGAGGCTGGCACACAGATCGGACAGATCGCCGGTGCCCTTCGCACCTAACGCTGCCAGCTCGGCCGTCGCCCGGGAATTCCGGTCGTACACCACCAGATCGTGGCCGTTGCGCAGCAGACGGCGCACCATGTTGCCGCCCATCCGTCCGAGTCCGATCATCGCTAGCTGCATTACCAATCTCCATTCAGCCGAGGGCGAGCGGGCGCTCGCCTTCGAGCGTTATTGTTCCATGGCCACCACCGCGGCCCCAATGATCCCCACGTTCGGATTGACGATCACATTCACGGGGATCTTCGCCATTATGGCGGAAAGCCGTCCCTTCGCGCGAAAGGCCGTCATGAAGGTGCCGTCGAGCAGTTTGGGCACCATGCGCGGAGGAATGCCACCGGCAACGTACACGCCGCCGGTCGCCAACACCGTGAGCGCAAGGTTGCCGGCCTGTGCGCCGAACACCTTGGTGAAGACATCGAGCGTCAGCTGGCAGAGCTCATCGGATCCGGCCAGCGCATGGCGCGTTATGACGGGCGCCGGATCGACCCCTCTCATTTCGATGCGCACACTCGCCTGCTCCGCGATATCTCCGGCCGCAGCGAGATGCTCGTAGACGTTCGACAGTCCAGGCCCGGACACCACTCGTTCGAACGAGACGTGCCCGAAGCGCCTGGCGAGCGTTTCATGCAGCCTCCACTCGAGCTCATTCGTCGGACTGAAGCTCGCATGGCCTCCTTCCGATGCATGAACCACGTAGGCGCCGTCGTGCCAGGTGAGGAACGCTTCGCCAAGTCCCGTTCCCGCGCCGATCAGGGCTAGGGGACCTCGAACCTTCGGCTCCCCGGCCTGGAGTTGCAGAAGATCGGCGGCGCCCATCCGTTCGACTCCGCGGCCTACCGCATGGAGGTCGTTGATGACACCCGTGCGCTCAATGCCGATCGCTTCTCTCAGGACTTCGACATCGATGACCCATGAGAGGTTGGTGGCTATGCACTTCCCCTCCGACACCGGACAGGCAACGCCGAAGCAAGCCCTGGTCGGTCTTTCCGCTATCTCGGCCAGGAAAGCGTTCACGATGGGCGCAAGTCCCGGATATTCGTTGCTATCGTAACGCCGCGTAACCACCAGTTCCGCGCTATGCTCGTCGATCTCGACAACGGCGAGCCTTGCACTGGTTCCGCCTATGTCACCCGCCAGTACTCTCATCGCGCCTTACCCGCGTCGTCAGGCATGTCCAGCGCGGTTGCCTGACCGCGGAGACCGCGCGCGGCCGGATGATCGATGAGCCAGGTGCCGCGGAGTGCGAACTGAATAGGGAATTCCTCCGGAAAATGGCTTGCGTCCAGGGCCCGCGCCACTGCATCTGCCTTCTTGCTACCCGTTACCATCACGATCACCGCTACGGCATCATCGATTACCGGCGGGGTAATCGTCAGGCGATAGGGGAATGGCTCGGGACCCATTGCCGGCACCACCCTTCGCACCGTCTCCCTGACTGCGGGTGAATCAGGAAAGAGCGATGCCGTATGTCCATCCTCGCCCATGCCCAGGAGAAGAACATCGAGCCTCGTTGGCAAGAGTCGTGCGTAGTCCAGCGCCGCCGCTTCCCGATCGAGCCGCTCCCCTTCCATTCGATGCACCGAACCATGCGGAACGGGGACATGCCGGAGAAGGGCTTCGTGCGCCATGCGATAGTTGCTCGC
>JBPCLX010000167.1:0-4846 GCA_051002815.1 Gemmatimonadaceae bacterium | reverse complement strand
CCAGCAGCGAGAGCACGAGCAGAGCCAGCGCTACCATAACGAGCGTCGCTGGATCCGCGGGCCGGACGCCGAACAGCTGCGACTGAAGAAGGCGTCCGGCCGCTACCGCTCCGAATGCGCCGAGCGCCAGTCCCGCGAGGACGACGAAGGCTCCCTCCCGGAGAAACAGTCCGATGATTGGCGTGTCCCCGCGCCGATCGCCATGCGCACCGCGATCTCGTGCTCACGCTGCCGCACGGCGTACGCGATCACGGCAGCGTGATCAGATACCCGTTGACGATCCACTGCAGGCCGCTCACCCCTAGCGAGAGGTCGCGACCGATTGCGGGAAGCGCGACGTTCACCACGGTGCTCTCGATGAACACGATGCCCGATCCGATCACAGCGACGGCCATCGCCCATCGTCCCGCGGGGGAGCGCAGTCGGCGCGGCGGCGGGTCAGGCATCGGGCAAAGACGGTGAGAAACGCGGAGCAGTGGAAGTCGTGTGCCTACCTCGTCCGGGAAGCTAGCGCAGGCGCGCGGCCTGGTACACGCTCTCATCCAGCGTCTCGAATGCCGCCATCTTCGGCAACACCATGCGCCACGTGGCCGAAGCGGTGGTGTCATGGTATCATAGGCGGCACCCATTCCGCTTCTGTCAACCATGTCATTCTCGATCGGATCGCACCGAGCAGTCCGCGATTGTTGCGCGCCGATGCTCTTCCTCCTCTCGTTCGTCACGGGTTGTTCCGCCGACACTGCCGAGAAGGCGCCAGCGGCGGCAGTCGTCGCCAACGCACCGCAGGAATCCGAGCTCGCCACGATCACCCTGACGGAACGGGCAGAGCAGCGGCTCGGAATCCAGGTCGCGCCGGCCGAGCGACGGAGAGTGCCCCGTGTGCGGACGTATGGGGCGCAGGTCGTCGTACCACCGGGACGGGCGATCATCGTTTCCTCGCCGGTGGCGGGAACCGTGCTCGCATCATCGTCAGGCAGCATGCCGGTGGCCGGCCGCCGGGTAGCGGCAGGCGAGCAGATCATGCGGCTCATCGCCCTGCCGCCGGAGAGCGACCTGGTGCGCGGCGAAGAGGATCTGACGGTGGCCGAAGTCCGGCTGCGGACCGCGAAGGCGCAAGCCGAGCGATACGAAGCGCTCTACCAGGAGCGTGCCGTCACCGCGCAGGAATATGAGAACGTGCAGGCCGAGTTGGCGAGCGCGGAAGCAGGCGTGAGGGCGGCGCGCGGCCGCATGGGAATAGCCAGCGGGCGGTCGGGCGCCGCCGACGGAGCCACGGCGCTGACGATCACGGCGCCGGAGACAGGAGTGATGCAGGCGGTCCACGTCGGGCCCGGGCAGCGCGTCGCCGCGGGGGCACAGCTGTTCGAGGTCGTCAGGCATGACCGGATGTGGATTCGCGTGCCGGTCTACGTCGGCGATCTGCCGGAAGTGGTCCGCGGGCAGCCGGCGCGCATCAGCGGACTCGGTGATGCCATCGAGTTGGCAGGTCGCGCCGCGCAGCCGGTGTCCGCGCCGCCTTCGGCCGATCCTAACGCCGCATCGGCGGACCTGTATTATGAACTGACCAACTCCGCCGGCCTGCTGAGACCGGGCCAGCGGGTAGGCGCCACGCTCACGCTTCGCGGCGATGAGGGTGACCGGCTGACCGTTCCGTTCTCGGCGATCCTGCACGACGCGTTCGGCGGCACGTGGGTCTACACGCGCCTCGGGCCGCACGTATACAGCCGGCAGCGCGTCGAATTGCAGCATGTGGCGGGCGATATCGCGGTGCTCTCACGCGGGCCCGAGCCGGGAACGGAAGTGGTGACGGTGGGTGCGGTGGAGCTGTTCGGGACCGAGTTCGGCACCGGCAAGTAGGCGGTCGACGTGCGCTGGTTGATTTCTACCGCCCTCCGGCTGCGCGTCATGGTCGTCGCGCTGGCCGTACTGCTGATGATCGTCGGGGCCCGCGTGCTGCCCGATTCGCCGCTCGACGTGTTTCCCGAGTTCGCGCCGCCGCTGGTTGAAGTACAGACCGAGGCGCCGGGACTCTCGACCGACGAGGTCGAGAGTCTGGTCACCGTGCCGCTCGAGAACGCGCTGTCCGGCACCTCGTGGATGACGAAGCTCCGCTCGAAGTCCGTGCTTGGCCTGTCGAGCGTGGTGGTCTACTTCGAGCGCGGAACGGACATCATGCGCGCGCGGCAGCTCGTGCAGGAGCGGGTGTCGCGGGTGCAGCCGCAGCTGCCCGCCGTGGCCAATGCGCCGGTGCTCCTGTCGCCGCTGTCGTCCACCAGTCGCGTTATGAAGATCGGCGTGACGTCACCGACGCTGACGCAGACGGAACTGACCACGCTGGCGAAGTGGACGGTGCGACCGCGGCTGATGGCGGTTCCGGGCGTGGCAAACGTCGCGATCTGGGGGCAGCGAGACCGGCAGTTGCAGGTGCTCGTCGATCCGGACCGCCTGCGGGCGCACAACGTAACGCTGGCCCAGGTCGAGCTGGCCGCGGCGGAGGCGTCGGCGATCGGGGCCGGCGGGTTCGTGGACACTCCCAATCAGCGCCTGGCGGTCACCCACAGCGCCACGCTGTTCACCCCTGATGATCTGGCCCGCACGCCGGTGGCGATACGCAACGGCGCGACGTTGACGTTAGGCGATGTGGCCAGCGTCGTCGAGGGAAATCCCCCGATGATCGGCGACGCGATCATCAACGATGGTCCGGGACTGCTGCTCATCGTCGAGAAGCAGCCGTGGGGCAACACTCTTCAGGTGACACACGAGGTTGAGGAGGCACTCGACGCGCTGCGTCCAGCCCTGTCCGGCGTCGAAATCGACCCGACGATCTTCCGGCCGGCGACGTTCATCGAGATGTCGTTGCGGAACCTCAATCGCGCGCTGCTCATTGGCGCGGTGCTCGTCATTCTGGTGCTGGCGTTCTTCCTGCACGACTGGCGGACAGCCATCATCTCGCTCACCGCGATTCCGCTGTCGCTCGTCGCGGCAGCTCTCGTGCTGCACTATCGCGGCGGGGTGATCGACACGATGGTGATCGCCGGCCTCGTGATCGCGCTGGGTGAGGTCGTCGATGATGCGATCATCGACGTCGAGAACATCGTCAGGCGGTTGCGGCTCAACACCGCGGCCGGATCCCCGAAATCCGCTTTCCGCGTGGTGCTCGATGCCTCGCTCGAGGTGCGGAGCGCGGTGGTGTACGCCACGATGATCGTGACCCTCGTCTTCGTGCCCGTGTTCTTCATGGGCGGACTCTCGGGAACGTTCTTCAGGCCGCTGGCGCTGTCGTACATCCTCGCGATCGTCGCGTCGCTGGCGGTCGCACTGATCATTACGCCGGCGCTGTCGCTGCTCCTGCTACCCAACGCGGTCACCAGAACGACGGATGCGCCAGTCGTCAGGTGGCTCAAGCGGCGATATGCGAACATCCTCCCTCGGCTGGTGGATCGTCCGCGATTCGCGCTCGGCACGATCGGCATCGCGCTCGCCGCGACGGTGGCGGTCGTTCCGTTCCTGGGCGAAGAGTTGCTCCCGTCGTTCAAGGAGTACGATTTCCTCATGCACTGGGTGGAAAAACCCGGCACGTCGCTGGCGGCGATGGATCGCATAACGCTTGCGGCGAGCAAGGAGCTGCGGGCGATTCCCGGCGTGCGCAACTTCGGCGCGCACATTGGTCGCGCGGAAGTGGCCGATGAGGTGGTGGGGCCGAATTTCACCGAGCTCTGGATCAGCCTCGACCCCGACGTCGACTACGAGGCGACGGTTGCGACCGTCCAGGAGGTGGTAGACGGGTATCCAGGTCTCTATCGGGATCTGCTGACTTATCTACGCGAGCGGATCAAGGAGGTGCTGACCGGCGCCAGCGCCACGCTGGTGGTCCGCACGTACGGTCCCGATCTCGACGTGCTGCAACGCGAGGCGCAGGAGATCCGACGCGCGATGGACAGCATTCCGGGTATCGCCGACCTCAAGGTGCAAACCCTGACGATGGTACCGCGCATCGAGGTGCGGGTCCGCGCCGACGCGGCCGAACAGTTCGGGCTCACTTCGGGAGCGATTCGGCGGCAGGTCGAGACGCTGGTTAAGGGACGGGTGGTGGGCGAGTTCTACGAGGAGCAGAAGATCTTCGAGGTCGCGGTGTGGGGCGCGCCGCACGTGCGCAGCGATCTGCCGGCGCTGCAGCGGCTGATGCTCGACGCCCCCGCGGGCGGACATGTACCGTTAGGCGATGTCGCGGACGTACTGATCTCGCCCGTGCCAAACGAGATCACCCGCGAAGGCGGATCGCGCCGGATCGACGTGACCGCCAACGTGCGCGATCGCGACCTGGGCGGTGTGGCAGAGGACGTGGAGACCGCGCTCGCCGGCCTCTCCTTTCCGCGTGGATATCATCCCGAGCTGCTCGGCGAATTCCAGGAACGGCAGGAGAGCACGCGCCGATTGTGGGGCATGGCCGTCCTGTCGATGATCGCGATCTTTCTCATCCTGCACGCCGACTTTCAATCCTTCCGCACCGCTACGCTGGTGTTCTTCACCCTGCCGTTCGCACTGATCGGCGGTGTGGCGGCGGCGCTGTTGACGGGCGGCGTACTCTCGCTCGGCTCGCTCGTCGGCTTCGTTACGGTGTTAGGCATTGCCGCGCGGAACGGCATCATGATGATCAGCCACTTCCGTCATCTCGAAGTTGAGGAAGGCGTGCCGTTCGGCCGCGCGCTCGTCCTGCGAGGGGCCGAGGAGCGGCTGTCGCCCATCCTGATGACCGCCCTAACGACCGGACTGGCGCTGCTGGCGATCGTAATCGGTGGGAGCCGTCCGGGACACGAAATCGAGCATCCGATGGCGGTCGTGATCG
>JBPCLX010000166.1:0-24007 GCA_051002815.1 Gemmatimonadaceae bacterium | reverse complement strand
TGGAGTTCGTGGCGAGTACGCTCGCCGTGCGCGATGGCATCATCCCGCCGACCATCAACTACGAGACGCCGGACCCCGAGTGCGACCTGGACTACACCCCCAACGTCTCGGCCAGACGAGAGGTACGGGCGGCGCTCTCGAACAGCTTCGGTTTTGGTGGACATAACGTGTCGCTGGCTGTCCAGCGCTTCTCCGAATGAGCACGCCGGTCACCGTCAACGACCTCGATCTGGCGGGGATCACCGACACCGGGCTGCGCCGGGTGGCGGAGAAGGTCTCAGCCGGCGAGCGTCTCGATGCCGGCGATGCGAGAGTGATGTTCACTTCGCCCGACCTTCTGGGCCTTGGACGGATGGCCGACGCCGCCAATCGCGCGCGTCATGGCGACCGGGTGTACTTCGCCGCCAACCAGCACATCAACCCCACCAACGTCTGCATCCTGCGCAAGACGTGCGTGTTCTGCTCGTATGCCCGGCTGCCCAAGGAGGAGGGCGCCTATCGCTACACCATGGAACAGGCCTTTGCCGAAGCAGCGGCCAATCCATACGTGCGCGAGTTTCACATCGTAGGCGGTCTGGACATGCAGGCAGGCCTCGACTACTACGCCGAGCTGTTCCGCGGGCTCAAGGCGCGGCATCCCCAGGTGCACATCAAGGCGCTCACGGCCGTGGAGATAGCGCACATCGCCCGCATCGAGAAGATGGAGATCGCCGATGTGTTGATCGCGCTGCGTGAGGCAGGTCTTGATACGCTCCCCGGAGGGGGTGCAGAGGTATTCAGCCGCGGCGTCCGCTCCACCATTGCCGAGCGAAAGCTGGCGGCCGAGGACTGGCTCCAGGTGCATAGGATCGCCCACCAGCTAGGCATCCGGTCAAATTGCACGATGCTGTACGGACATGTCGAGACGGTGGACGACCGCATCGATCACCTGACCATGCTGCGCGAGCTGCAGGATGAGACCGGCGGATTTCTCACGTACATCCCGCTGGCCTATCATCCGGACAATAACGAGCTGGGCGACCGGCTCGGGCGTGCGGGCACGGCGACGACCGGCTACGATGATCTGCGCAATCTGGCGGTCGGACGGCTGTATCTGGACAACATTCCGCACATCAAGACGCACTGGATAATGGTGACGCCGGGGTTGTCCCAGGTGGCTCTCGCGTTTGGCGTCAACGATCTCGAGGGCACCGTGGTGCGCGAGAAGATCTATCACGAAGCAGGCGCCACCACCGAGCAGGCGATGTCGCTCGACCAGCTCCTCGCGCTCATTCACGGAGCTGGGAAGATCCCCGTGGAGCGCGATTCGCTGTACCGCGTGCTCCGCACCTACGAGGCGGCGCCCCCCGCGGACCAGGCAGCCTGACGTGCGCGTCGGGCGGATTCCCTACATCAACTGCTACCCCGTGTACGGGGCCATCGACCGCGGCATCGTGGCGCTCGAGGCCGAACTCGTGGAAGGAACGCCGAGTCAGCTCAATCATCGCATGTCCGCCGGCACGCTCGAGGTCAGCGTCGTCTCGGCGGTGGAGTACGCGCGGTGCGCCACTCGCTATTTCCTTTTGCCCGAGCTGGCCATTTCCTGTGACGGCCCGGTGCGCAGCGTGCTGCTCTTTTCGCGCCACCCGGCGACGGAGCTACGCGGCGCGCGGGTGCTCGTGAGCCGAAGCTCCATGACGAGTGTGGCGCTGCTCGAGCTGCTGTTCGAGCAGGTCTGGAAATGCCTGCCGGTATTCGTCCCTGGGGATGCCGAGCTGTCGGACGTTCGGCGGTTCGCGCACGAGGAGCACGACGCCCGGCTGGTGATCGGTGATGCCGCGTTGCTCCTCGCCGGCCGCCAGGACTCGTCAGGCGAGCTTCCGAGATATCCGTACGTGTACGATCTTGGTGAGGAGTGGAAGCGGTGGACGGGCCAACCGTTCGTATTCGCCGTGTGGGTGGCCCAGCGCGCCGTCGCCGTCGCCGACGCGCTGGCGGTGCACACCCGGCTCCTCGAGTCCCGCGATTGGGGGCTCCGCCATCTCGGCACACTCGCCGAACAGGCAGCGCGCGCGACACGGCTGCCGCTTCCGGTGTGCGCGGAATATTTGTCCGGACTCGATTACGGATTGTCTTATCCGCATCTGGCCGGCCTGACCGAATTTTTCCGCCGGCTGGTCGCGGCGGGACGCGTGCCCAACGGCACTCTGTCGTTCCTGCCCGCCGCATGACGCGGGTCGTTTCTCGTCTCTCGCCGTCACTCGCTGCCCATGCGTGATCTTCTCGACTTCTATACCAATGCCCCACTTCTCGAGCTGGGAGCCGAGGCCGACCGCGTTCGAGCCGAGCGCCACCCGCACGGCATCGTCACGTTCATCGTCGACAGGAACATCAACTACACGAACGTGTGCGTCGCCGACTGCGGATTCTGTGCCTTCTACCGGCGCCCGAAGCACCTGGAAGGGTATACGCTTTCGTACGAGCAGATCGGTGACAAGATTGACGAGGCCAAGACGTTAGGTGCCGTCCAGATACTGATCCAGGGCGGGCACAATCCATACATTCCGTTCGAGTGGTACCTCGAGCTGCTGCGTTACATCAAACGGTATCACCCGATCCACATCCACGGCTTCAGCCCGAGCGAGGTGGATTTCTTCGCCCAGCTGTTCCGGCTCGACGCGGTGGAGGTGATTCGCGAGCTCCAGAAGGCCGGGCTCGACTCCATTCCGGGGGGCGGCGGCGAGATTCTGGTGCAGCGCGTGCGCGACATGGTTGCCAGGAAGAAGGCCGGCGCCGATCGTTGGCTCGAAATCATGGAGATTGCGCATAACGAGGGAATGAAGACCTCGGTGACCATGATGTACGGCCTCGGTGAGACGCTTGCCGAGCGGCTCGAGCATCTCGAGCGCGTTCGCGAAGTCCAGGCGCGCACAAACGGCTTCACCGCGTTCATCTGCTGGCCGCTGCAGCCGGAGAACACGCCCTCCATGTCGCACCAGCCGAAAACGGACGCGGTAGACTACCTGCGTACCGTCGCCATGTCGCGCATCGTGCTCGACAACGTGCCCAACCTTCAGTCGAGCTGGGTCACGATGGGCATGAAGATCGGCCAGCTCGCACTGCGATTCGGTTGCAACGACTTCGGATCGCTGATGATCGAGGAGAACGTCGTCTCGGCCGCCAACACGACCCATCGCACCACCGTTGAGGAGATGACCCGCCTGATCCTGGACGCTGGCTTCACTCCGGCGCGCCGTCGTCAGGACTACTCGATCATTCAACCCGCCGGGCAGGCGGCATGAAGGATCCCGGGAACAGATGACGCGCATCGGCATCGGCTACGATTCCCATCGCTTTGCGCCGGGCGGGCCGATGAGGCTCGGGGGGATCACGTTGCCGATCGACTTTCAGCTCGTGGGACACTCTGACGGAGATGCCATCGCTCATGCCGTCACCGACGCGGTGCTGGGTGCAGCCGGTGCGGGCGACATCGGAGAGATGTTTTCCGACACCGACGAGGCCAACCTCCGCCGCGACTCGGTCGAAATGTTGCGGCTCGCGGTGGCGCGCGTGCGTGAAGCCGGCTGGCGGGTTGTGAACATCGATGTGACTCTCATCGCCGAGCGACCGGTCATTGGGCCGTACCGGCGACGCATGCGTGAGGCGCTCGCGCCGGCGCTAGGCGTCGCGCCTGACGCGATAGGACTGAAAGGGAAGTCGAACGAGCTCATGGGCTGGATTGGCCGCGGCGAAGGGCTTGCGTGCATAGCGGTGGCCTCGCTGGATGACGCGGACGCCTGACGCATGATCGAGCAGGTGCTGGGGTGGCTCACCGGACTGCCGCCACTGGCGCTCTACCTCGCTCTCGCCGTCGCGGCGGCGGTCGAGAACATATTTCCGCCATTTCCCGCCGATACCGTCGTCGCGTTCGGTGCCTTCCTGGCGGCGCGCGGGGAGGCGACACCGTTCGGCACGCTGCTCTCCACCTGGATCGGAAACGTCAGCGGGGCGATGCTTGTCTACGCCATTGCGCGCCGCTTCGGCGCCGAGTGGCTCTCTCAGCGGCTGAAGAGATTCGGAGGCGCCGACAGGAAGGAGAAGCTCCTTGGCATGTACGAGAAGCGGGGGATGGTCGCGCTCTTTCTAAGCCGGTTCCTTCCGGGGATTCGGGCGCTGGTTCCGCCCGTCGCCGGTGCGGCTCGCATGCCGGCGCTTCCCGTCGGCCTGGCCATTGGCATCGCATCGGCAATCTGGTATGGAACGATTACATGGCTGGCCTATCGAGTAGGCTCGGACTGGAGCGCGCTGCAGGACAAGATCGGTGGCCTATCGTGCACGACCGCCATCGTAGCCGGCGTTCTGGTGGCCATCGGCCTGGCCATCTGGTTCGTCAGGCGCAAGCGCGGTGGGGACGGCGAATGATCCCATCGGCTGTTCATCCCGAGTTCCTCCTCGACCGCTTCGCCGACTACCTGGTACTCGAGAGAGGCGCGGCCGCTCGTACCCACGAGGCGTACGAGCGTGACCTCGCAAGATTCGCGCTCTTCGCGCAGACCATGGGCGCGGATGCGCCAGCCGCCGCGACACCGCGGCTGCTGCGTGAGTACGTGTACCACTTGAAGGACCTGGGTCTGGCGCCGGCCTCCATTCGCCGGAACGTCTCCGCGGTGCGAGTCTATTTTCGATTCCTGCTTGGTGAGGGATACCTCGCGAGCGATCCAAGCGACCGCCTGGAAACGCCCAAGCGCTGGCAGACGCTCCCCGACGTTCTCACGGTCGACGAGGTCGAGCGGCTCCTTGCCGCCCCGACTCTCGACGATTCGCTCGTCTTTCGGGATCGTTCGCTACTCGAACTGGGTTATGGCGCGGGACTACGCGTGTCGGAGCTTACCGGACTCTCTCGTCATGACGTGCTGCTGGACGAGGGCGTGGTCCGGGTGCTCGGCAAGGGAGGAAAGGAGAGACTGGTGCCGATCGGCCGCGGAGCAATCGGCGCACTCGCCGTCTACCTGCGCGAGCTGCGTCCGAGGCTGGACAGGGGAGCGGCCAAGGGGATCCTGCTGCTCAATGCGAACGGGGCCGCGCTCACTCGCATGGGGGCATGGAAGATTCTGCGAAAATACGTGGAACGAGCGGGCATCTCCAAGCGAGTCTCCCCGCACACGCTGCGGCATTCATTCGCCACCCACCTCCTCGAGGGCGGAGCAGACCTCCGCGCGGTGCAGGAAATGCTAGGTCATGCCGATATCTCCACCACGCAGATCTACACCCACGTCGACCGGGAGTATCTCCGTACGGTTCATCGGCAATATCATCCCCGAAGCTGAATGCGAAAATCAACCCGGGTCGCGCCTCGCGCGCCGCGCAGGCCGCGATGCTCCTCGTCATAGACAACTACGATTCATTCACGTACAACCTCGTGCAGCTGTTTGGCGAGCTCGGTGCCGAACCTCTGGTCGTGCGCAACGATGCCCTGGCCGTCGACGACATCGCGCGCATGCGCCCTTCGGCCATAGTTCTCTCACCCGGACCCTGCACCCCCGCCGAAGCGGGAGTCACCGTACCTGTCGTCAAGCGGTGGGGGGGAATCATACCCATCCTCGGCGTGTGTCTGGGACACCAGGCGATAGGCGAGGCGTACGGCGGCCGCGTAGTTCGCGCCGGCCGCGTGATGCACGGCAAGGTCTCGCGGATCGAGCACGACGGCACGGAGTTGTTCGCGAACGTTCCCTCGCCCGTAACAGTAATGCGCTATCATTCCCTGCTCGTCGAACGGGTCTCGCTCCCATCGTCGTTGCGCGTCAGTGCGGTAGCAATGGATGACCGGGAGGAGATCCATGCCCTCCGCCATGCAACACTGCCAATATGGGGTGTGCAGTTCCATCCGGAGAGCATATTGACCGATCACGGGCCGCGTATGCTGGAGAACTTTCTCTCGATGGCCGCGGCGTGAGGCTCGCTCTTCTCCTCGCGGCAGTGGCCACGGCGGCCGCCCCCGTCATTGACGCACAGGAGGTACGGATTCGGCGCGCCGGGCCTGGGCGCGCCGGCAGCCTTGCGAGGGAAGCGTTGGCCGCTCCGCACGACGTCGTTCCCGCGGACACCGGGTCGGTCCTGTTGCCGCGCGGCACGACGTCGCCGCGAACGGTGCTGGTGGTCGGCGGCGATGCAGCCGTCGGTGCGCACGTGATGGGCGACGTAGTCGTCATAGGCGGCGATCTCTTCATGCACCCTGGGGGGATGATCGACGGGCGCGCCATTGCGCTAGGGGGGTGCGTGTACCCTTCCTCGCTCGCCACGGTCGCCGGTGGAACGGAATGCCTGCGCGACGTGGAGTTCGACGTGACGCGGGTTTCGACTGGTTTCGATGTGAGTTATGTGCCGATGCGAATCGACCCCGGCCCGTTGCTGGCGCTGCCGTTCCCAGGTGGAATTCGGCTGCCTACATACACTCGCGTCGATGGGCTCGGACTGCCGTGGGGCCCGCGTGTCACACTCGCCAATGGTGCGATCGAAATCGATCCGACCATTACCTATCGGTCGGCTACCGGCGAGATAGACCCGCTCATATCGGTTCACGCGGGTGGAGGATCGCTCTGGTTCGCCGACGCAAGCATTGGGCGGGAGACCCGCACCAATGATGGTTGGATCCGTCAGGACCAGCTCAACGCGGTGATCGCGCTCATCCTGGGAAGGGACGTCCGCAATTACTATCGTTCGCGGAACGCTGCCTTGCGAGCAGGCCGCATGTGGGAGCGCGGCGCCACCCTCTGGAGCGCCTGGCTAGGCGGACAGCTCGCTCGCGACGCATCGACGCACGCGCGGGCACCCTGGAGTGCGTTCGATCGCCGCGATTCGGTCGAGGGGATGTCACGACTCAATCCGGCGATCGCCCGAGGCGACGTGAGGTCAGCGCTCGCCGGCATCGGAGTCGAGTGGATACGAGACGGGGTGGACATCCGGGCAACTGTCGAGACGGAGATTGTACTCGATGCCCCGGGCGATGCCCGGTTCGTTCAATCGACGGGCCACACCGCTGTGGCCTTTCCGACCTTTGGCGCCCAAAGCTTCGCATTGGAGTTCCACACCGTACTTACGGCAGGTGACCGTGCGGTTCCCCAGCGGTTTGCCTATCTGGGGGGGTCTGGAACTCTTCCCACTCGTGATCTTCTCTCGTTCGGAGGCGATCAACTCATCTTCGTTGAATCGCGTTACGACTTCCCGATAGAGCGATATCGGGTTCCGATCCTGGGCCCGCCCACCATCTCGCTGCGACACCTGATGGGATCCGCCGGTATCGACTCACTGCCTGATCTGGCGCAGAACCTCGGTTTAAGGCTGTCGCTCATGCCGTTGCGACTGGATTTCACGCACGATCCGGCGTCCGGGGACAGCGAGATCAGCTTCGGCGTCAGCTTCGGCCGGTAACTCTGGGCGCCATCCTTTGCGGTTGTGCCGCGCGCGACGTATATTGTCTGGCGTGAATTTTGCATCCGCCTCCGCGCTTTTTGCCGCGACGTGTCGATCCTCGCGGTGATTCCGGCCCGCCTCGGAGCCACGCGTCTACCGCGCAAGCCGCTCCGGTTGCTCGGCGGCTCTCCGCTGATCGTGCAGGTGTGGCGCAGAGTAGCGGCACTCGAAGGAATCGATCGCTGTGTGGTGGCAACCGACAGCGAAGAGGTGCGCGACGCACTGGCCGGCGAGGACGCCGAATGTGAAATGACCGACGGGGGACATCCGTCGGGAACTGACCGGGTTGCCGAGGTCGCCGCTCGTGAGGCGTATCGCGATTACGAAGTCGTGGTGAACGTTCAGGGTGATGAGCCCTACATCCCGGAGGCGGCGGTACGCGGGGCTACTGAGATGGTCACGAGCGGCCGCTTCGAGCTCGGCACCGCGAGTGCTCCGGCCGGCGCGCACATCCTGCTCGCGCCGGGAGTAGTCAAGGTCGTAACTGCCGACGATGGCCGGGCACTGTATTTTTCACGGGCAGCCATTCCATTTCTTCGGGATGAGGTGGACGAGGAGCTGCAGGCCACGGTCGTGCGCCAGCATATTGGTGTGTATGCCTATCGTCGTGAGGCGCTGGCACGGTGGGTCGCGTTGCCGGAGCACAAGCTGGAGCGTATCGAGCGGCTGGAGCAGCTGCGGCCTATCGCCGCTGGAATGAACATGGGGGTCGCCGCCACGTCCGAAGCTGCTCCGTCGGGTGTGGACACGGAGGAAGATCTCGCGCAGGCCAATGCGCACTGGAACGCCTTCATTTCGAGACGAGGATAATGCAGACGACTCCTTCGCAGCAGACCACCAAGTACATCTTTGTAACGGGCGGCGTGGTTTCGTCTCTGGGCAAGGGGATCGCTGCCGCATCACTGGGTCGGCTGCTCGTGGAGCGCGGACTGCGCGTCACGATGATGAAGTTCGATCCGTACATCAATGTCGACCCGGGCACCATGTCGCCGTTCCAGCACGGCGAAGTGTTCGTCACCGATGACGGCGCCGAAACCGATCTAGATCTTGGACATTACGAGCGCTTCATCGATCGGTCGTTGTCGCAGGCAAACAACGTCACGACCGGCCGCATCTACCTGAACGTCATCACCAAGGAGCGCCGGGGAGAGTATCTCGGATCGACGGTCCAGGTGATTCCGCACATCACCGACGAGATAAAGGGTGCGATGCGGCGTCTGGCGCCTGAGAACGACGTGGTGATCGTCGAGATCGGCGGGACCGTCGGCGACATCGAATCGCAGCCGTTTCTGGAAGCCATCCGCCAGTTCCGGCACGATCTCGGACGGGAGAACGCGCTGTTTATCCACCTGACGCTGGTACCGTACATCTCGGCTGCCGGCGAGGTAAAGACCAAGCCGACGCAGCACTCCGTACGTGAGTTGATGGAGATCGGAATCCAGCCCGATTTTCTCATCTGCCGCACCGAGCGCCCGCTGACCGAGGACACCAAGCGAAAGATCGCACTTTTCTGCAACGTGGAGTTCGGCTCCGTCATCGAAAGCCGCGATGTGCCGACGATCTACCAGATTCCGCTCTCGTTTCACGAGCAGGGACTCGACGCGCGCGTGGTGCAGCGGCTTCAGCTCACCGGCGCAAAGGAGCCGGACCTGACGAACTGGCGGCGGCTCGTATCGCGCATTACGGATCCGTCCGCGCGCGTACGCATTGCCGTCGTCGGCAAGTACACCACGCTCGTCGACAGCTACAAGAGCGTGCAGGAAGCGTTGATCCACGGTGGCATTGGGAACGATGCGGCGGTCGACATCGACTGGATGCTCAGCGACCTGTTCACCTCTCCCGAACGCACCGGTGAGATCCTGCGCGACTACGATGGTTTGCTGGTGCCAGGCGGCTTCGGCGTTCGCGGTGTGGAGGGCATGGTCGAGGCAATTCGCTGGGCGCGGGAAAACGGTATGCCGTTTTTCGGCATCTGCCTTGGCATGCAGGCAGCGGCGATCGAGTTCGCCCGCAACGTGCTGCAACTCGATGACAGCCACTCCAGCGAATTCGCCCCGGAGTGCGAGCATCCGGTCATCTCGCTGATGGAATCCCAGCAGCACGTTACCGACATGGGTGGCACCATGCGGTTAGGCGCCTATCCCTGCCGGCTGCGCCCGGGCACGATGACCGCCGAAATGTATGGGGTGCCGGAAATCAGCGAGCGGCACCGGCACCGTTACGAGTTTGCCAATGCCTATCGGGATCAGTTCACTGCTCACGGGATGCGGTTGAGCGGTATTTCGCCCGATGGAGCGCTTGTCGAGATCATCGAGATGTCCGATCATCCGTGGTTCATCGGTTGCCAGTTTCATCCCGAACTCAGGTCCCGCCCCACGCGTCCCCATCCGCTGTTCGCCGGCTTCGTCGGTGCCGCGCTCAAGGTGCGCAACGCCCGCGGGTTGACCTCGGTGCGGCTGACCGGCGATCCGGTTCACGCCAGCGGATGACGCTCTCGACCGCCTTTCCGCGCGATGCGTTTTTTCTCATCGCCGGACCGTGTGTCATCGAGGACGACGCGCTCAACTTGCGCGTCGCCGAGCATCTCGCGCGCGTGGCGGAGAGTATCCCGGGTGGAGTCATCTTCAAGGCGAGCTTCGACAAGGCCAACCGCTCCAATGCCGGAGCCGCGCGGGGTCCGGGATTGGACGAAGGCCTTGCCGCGCTCGACCGTGTTCGTCAGGCGTCGGGACTTCCGATCCTCACCGACGTGCACCTCCCCGAGCAGTGTTCGGCTGCCGCGCAGGTCGCCGACGTGCTGCAGATCCCGGCATTCCTCTGCCGACAGACCGACCTTCTCATCGCCGCTGGCGCCACTGGGCGCCCGGTGAACGTGAAAAAGGGACAGTGGATGCATCCGGAGGGGATGCGCGGTGCGGTGGAGAAGGTCAGAGCAGCGGGAAACGGGAAACGGGAAACGGGAAACGATGGGGCGTCTGGGACATCGGCAGCCTTACGAGCGAATCCCGGTTCCCGATTTCCGATTCCCGAGGTCGCCGTCACCGAGCGCGGCACTTTCCTCGGTTATGGGGATCTCGTCGTCGACATGCGGTCGTTCGTCCGAATGCGGAATGCCTGCAATGCCGCGGTCATCTTCGACGCGACGCATAGCGTGCAGCAACCGGGCCGAGGAGAGGGCGGCGCCAGTGGCGGGGCGCGTGAATTCATTCCGACGCTCACGCTGGGAGCGATCGCCGCTGGCGCGGATGGCTTGTTCATCGAGACCCATCCGCAGCCGGACCAGGCGCCGAGCGACGGCCCCAACATGCTGCCACTCGATGCGCTCGACGCGTTGCTCGAGCGCTCCCTGGCGGTGTGGGGCGCACGCCAATGACACTCGACCGCGCGCTGGCCCAACGCATCCGCCTGGTCGGACTCGACGTGGACGGCGTGCTCACCGATGGCGGACTTTACATCGGTGACGCCGGGGGAACGTCGGTCGAGTTCAAGCGTTATGATATTCAGGATGGACTCGGCGTGCTCTTCCTCCGCAATGCCGGCATTCGTGTAGTGATCGTAACCGGGCGTGAGTCGGAGAGCGTGCGCATTCGTGCCGAAGAGCTGGAGTGCGACGCGGTGGTGCAGGACCGCAATGCGCGCAAGTTGCCCGCTTTTCTCGCGATGCTCGATGGCATGGCGATCACGCCTGACGAGTGCGCCTTCATCGGCGATGATTTTCCCGATATGGGCGTGCTGCGCGTCGTCGGGCTCCCGGTCGCCGTCGGTAATGCCGTGCCCGAGGTGCGCGCCGCCTGCGTGATGCAGCTCGAGCGCCCCGGCGGTCGTGGCGCCGTGCGCGAGTTTGCCGAACGGCTGCTGGGCGCTCGTGGCGAATGGGATACGCTCGCCGAGCGGTACGTGGCGGAGCGGAGCGCGGTCGAGGGTGAGGTGGGGGCATGACGAGCGCGCTTCTCGAACGCGGCCGGCGCGTCCTCAAGCTCGAGCAGGAGGCGCTTCAGGAAGTCGAGCGCCGGCTCGACGAATCGTTCGCCGACGCGGTCGCTGCCCTGGCCGCATGCCGGGGACGCGTCATCGTCTCCGGAGTGGGGAAGTCGGGCATCATCGGGCACAAGATCGCCGCGACGCTCACCTCGACAGGTACGCCCGCGACGTTCCTGCATCCGGTGGAGAGCCTCCACGGGGACCTCGGAATCGTCGGGCCTACCGATGTGGCCATTCTGCTCTCGAAGAGCGGCGAGACCGGCGAGCTCTTCCCGCTGTTGCAGGAGCTCAAGCGGCTCGGCGTGCCGATAATCGCCATCGCCGGCGCTCGCGATTCCACGCTCGCGCGCCTGGCGGACCACGCGCTCGACGCATGGGTGCGTGAGGAAGCGTGTCCCCATGACCTGGCTCCCACTACCAGCACCACCGCGATGCTCGCCCTGGGCGACGCCCTCGCGGTCACTCTGCTCGAGGAGAAGGGGTTCAAGCGCGAAGACTTTGCGCGACTGCATCCAGGTGGCTCGCTAGGCCGGCGGCTGCTGCGCATTCAGGAGGTGATGGTCACCGAGAGTCTGCCGATGCTCCCGCCGACATCCATGATGCGCGATGCGATCATGCCGATCGCCGAGCAGCGGGGCACCGTCGCCATCGTGGATGATGAGCGGCGGCTGCTGGGCGTCGTGACGGCCGGCGATCTCAGCCGGCTGATGGAAAGAGAGGAGGGCTTTCAGCGGGTTCCCGTGGTGGACGTGATGGCGCGGACCCCCAAGGTTGCCCACGCCGGCGACCTTGCCAGCGGGGCAGTGTATCAGATGGAACTGCACGGGATCATGGCCATGCCCGTACTCGACGAGGAGGAACGGATGATCGGCATGGTTCATCTGCATGATCTGATGCGCGCGAGGGTCGTATGAGCAAGTGGTTGGTGGTGACGATGATCGCGGCACTCACAGTGGCCGGCGCGTGCACTGAGCGCAATGCGCCTCCCGTGGCATCGGAAGCGAACGCGCTCGTCGATTCTGCCGACCAGGTAATGTTCGGCATCAACACGATCCTCACCGACCGGGGCGTGCGCCAGGCCATATTGCGTGCCGATACCGGCTTCTTCTTCGATGAAGGAACGAGGATCGAGCTTCGTGGCGTGCATCTGACGTTCTTCACCCCCGAAGGCGTCGAGAACTCCGTGCTGACCGCGCGTGAGGGTACGTTCAACACTCGGCAGAACAGAACCGAGGCACGCGGCAATGTGGTGGTCATCAACGAACAACAGAACAGGCGCCTGACGACTGAGCAGCTGCGGTACGACCAGAGCGCCAACATCATATCGAGTGACAGCGCGTTCGTCTTGACGGAGCCGGCCCGGCGCCTGGCGGGGGTGGGTTTCACTTCCGACCCGGAGATGCGCAACGTTCGCGTTGCTCAGGTCAGAGGCGGCTCTGGCGAGATCGTCATACCGGAGGGCCGGTGATTCCGCGCACACTGGGAATCGCCCTGCTGCTGCTGGTGCCGGCTCTGGCCGCGGCGCAGGCGCGTGGTGCGCCGGGAGGGCCGTGCGCCTTCCGCTTCTTTCCGCGGTACGCGACCGCTCCCCGATTGAACGTGACGACGCTGCCTTCGGGCGCGCGCCACATCTTTCTCGGGGGCGGGGTCCGCGCCGTCTGCGATGCCCAGAACATCACCGTCGTCGCCGACAGCCTGGAGTCTTACGAGGATTCGCGTGTGACGAACCTCATAGGCAATGTCCACTACACGGAGCCGCGCCTCACGCTGGACTCACGGCGCCTGACCTACTGGGAAACCGAGGAGCGGCTGCGCGCCGAAGTCGACGTCGACGCGACCCTCCCGTCGGGAACGAATCTGAGGGGTCCGGTAGTCGAGTACTTTCGCGCTGCTCGCGGCATTCGTCCGCACTCCCGCATGATCGCGCTACAGCGTCCAACCATACGCATCGTGGAGCGCGATGCCACCGGTGAAGCCTCGGAGCCCGTGATCGTCGTCGCCAACCGCGTCGTTATGGAGGCGGACAGCCTCGTCTACGCCTCCGGCAACGTCGTACTCACTCGTCCGGACATGGTAGCGCGCGGAGACTCGGCGTTCGTGGACAACGGAAGCGAGTTTGCCCGGCTAATGCGCCAGCCCGTAGTGGAAGGGAAAGGGGAACGGCCGTTCACGCTCACCGGACGCGTGATCGATGTGTTTGCTCGCGACCGGAAGCTCGAGCGTGCCATCTCGAAGGGTGAAGCGACTGCCATAAGTGACAGCACGACGATAACCGCCGACACTCTAGACTTCCGCCTGATCGATGCGCAGCTCGAGCGAGCCTTTGCGTGGGGGCCGACGCGCGCGCGTGTAACTTCCCCCACTTACGACGTGCTCGCCGACTCGCTCGATGTGCGAATGCCGGACCAGCGCGTGCAGCGCGTGTACGCCGTCGGGAAAGCCTTCATCGAGAGCGATCCCGACCTCACGCGGTTCCGTTCAGCTGAGCGCGACTGGCTCCGGGGTGACACGATCATCGCCGAATTCGATACTTCCCAGGTGTCACAGGATGATTCCGCCGGTCTGGCGATCGAGCGACTCGACGCCGTCGGCAACGCGCGCTCGTTCTTCCAACTTGCTCCGCGCGATACGACAATGGGGCGTCCGGCGATCAACTACGTGACGGGACGGACGATCACGGTCAATTTCGATGATCGAGAGGTGCAGCGGGTCTCCGTCATCGATCAGGCGTCCGGCGTCTACCTCGAGCCTGACAAGAGAGCAGCGACCACGCCCTCCGCGCAGCCGCCGGCGACTCCAGTGCCCGCACCACGTCCGCCCGGAGGTACGCCGTGAGCGAAGCTGGTGACCTTCCGCTCGGGCTGAGCCAGCTGATCGATCGCCTTTCGCAGGGGGATCGCTCCACCGCGCTCGGCCTCGAGGCACTGGTGCTCGCAGCTCGTCCCGATGGGCGGGCCGTCTTCAACGACGTGGCCATCCGCTACCGCGACGACTATCTGGAATTGATGCGCGGCGAGGGGCGCGATGTGGAACGTGAAGCTGGCCGTCTCGGTCTGGACGAGGTCCGCGCCCACCTGGCCACCTCGGTCATGCCGCGGCTCGCCGCCGACGGGGTCATCGTACTGCCGCCACAGGGGATCGCCGCACCGGATGCGACGATCACCATCACCGAGCGCTACTGGGCGGAGATGGCGCAGTATCGAAGCGAGCTCGCCGAAGTACTCAGGCAGACGAGCGAGCACCCGGTGGCAGTGCGCGCGCCCGCAGCGGCCCGGCCAGCGGGGCGCCAGAGCGTGCTCACGGCGGAGGGACTCGTCAAGACGTACCGGCGCCGCCGGGTGGTCAACGATGTGGCACTGCGTCTACAGCAGGGGGAGATCGTCGGCCTGTTGGGACCTAACGGGGCAGGGAAGACGACGACCTTTTATATGATCGTTGGGCTGATCCAGCCACAGGCCGGCACGATCTGTCTCGACGGCAAGGAGATCACCGACGTACCCATGTACCAACGGGCGCGGAGGGGCATCGGCTATCTCTCGCAGGAGCCGTCGATATTCCGGAAGTTGACTGTCGAGCAGAACATCCTCGCGATTCTCGAGACGATGGATCTGTCGCGGGAGCAGCGGCGCCAGCGGCTCGAGAAGCTTCTCGATGAGCTGAGCATCAAGCACCTCCGCAGCAGCCGCGCGTTCGCCCTCTCGGGAGGGGAGCGCCGGCGGCTCGAGATCACGCGTGCACTCGTCACAGAACCCAAGTTCATGATGCTCGATGAGCCGTTTGCCGGCGTGGATCCCATCGCCGTTCACGACATTCAATCGATCGTCGCCGGCCTGCGCCACCGGGGTATCGGCGTATTGATCAGCGACCATAACGTCGAGCAGACGCTCGACATCGTCGATCGCGCCTACATCATGTTCGATGGCCAGGTCAAGGTGTCTGGCACCGTGCGTGAGCTGGTTTTTGATGATACCGTAGCGAAGATCTACCTCGGCCCGACCCTTACCGCACGACTGCGAGCGCGGTTCGCGGCGACGGAGAACGGAGGAACAGCTGTATGAAAGCAGGAATGCACCAGTCCACGTCGCTGCGGCAGGAACTGAAGATCAATCCGCGCCTTTACCAGGCGATGGATCTTCTATACATGCCGCTGCTCGACCTTCAGCAGCACCTGAAGCAGGAACTGCTCAACAATCCCTTTCTCGACATGGTCGAAGACGAGGAAGAGGACGAGGAGGAGACGCCCGCTGAGGCGACCGAGCCGGCGGAGGAGGAGAAGCCGAGCGCTGCTGACGAGATCGATTGGGAGGAAATACTTCTCAACGGATTCGACGCCGGCGGCGGCCGCGAGGAACACGAGGAGAAGGAATATTACGAGCCGGTGACCGTTGCCTCACGCGATCTTTCGGATCACCTCTGGGATCAGGTGAAGCTGCTGAACCTCAACGACCGGCAGCTTCTGCTGGCCGAGGAGTTCATCGGCAATATCAATGACGAGGGTTATCTGATGCCGCCGCGCGCGGCCGAGATCGGCTTGAGCCAGGCCGGCGTGCTTCAGGTGATACTCGACGGAATCAACGACGTCATCAAGAAGGCCGCGGAAGAGACGGATCGCGACGCGGACAACGCGCTGTTCACGATGGAAGATGCGGAGGAAATGCTCCGCACCGTGCAGATGCTCGATCCACCGGGCGTTGGTGCGCGCGACCTGCGGGAGTGCCTCATGCTTCAGCTGCGCGAGGCAGGTCTCGAGCAGTCCGTTCCGTACAGACTGATCCGCGACTGCTTCGAGGAGCTGATCAATCACCGCTGGAGTGAGATATCCAAGCGTTTCGGTATCAGCCCGAGCGACGTTCAGAAGGCCGCCGACGAGATCGCCAAGCTCGATCCGAAGCCGGGGTTGATGTACAGCAGCGCCGGTGACAACTACATCATTCCCGATCTGGTCGTCGACAAGATCGACGCCGTCTACCACGTTTTCCTCAACGACGCCAATCTGCCGCGCCTCAAGCTGAGCCGCGCCTATCAGGAGATTGCGCGCGACAAGAAGAAGTTCGATGGCGAAAACAAGGAATTCATTTCGAGCAAGCTCAACTCGGCAAACTGGATGATTCAGGCGATCGAGCAGCGGCGGCAGACGATGCTCAAGGTGATGAACTTCATCGTCGACCGGCAGCGCGAGTTCTTCGAGCGCGGTGTGCAGTTTCTCAAGCCACTCACTTTGCGGGAAGTGGCCGAGGTGATCAACATGCACGAGTCAACCGTCAGCCGTGTTACCAACGAGAAGTACGTGCAAACGCCGCGCGGTGTGCTTCCGCTCAAGTTCTTTTTCTCGTCAGGGCTGAGCACCACGGGCGGCGATGATGTCTCGGCGCGCGGAATCAAGGCGCAGATCGAGAAGCTCGTCTCCGACGAGGATCAGAAGAACCCGCTGACCGATCAGGCGATCGTCAACATCCTCAAGCAGAGCGGGGTGCAGATCGCCCGCCGAACGGTCGCCAAGTATCGTGACCAGCTCGGCGTTCTCTCGGCGCGGATGCGCAAGAGAGTATGACGCTGGTAGCCTCCGGCGCTAGCGTACTGACGGCGACACCGGCGCGGCCGGTAAGCAGGGCCGAAGGGCGCGTAGTCGCGCCGGCGTCCCGCGTCGATGTCAGTGTGCTCGTGCCGGCCAAGGATGAAGCGGAGAACCTGCCGCTGTTCATCGAGCAGGCCGCCGCCGCGCTGGCTGGGCAGGAAGCGCGTTATGAGGTCATTGTCATTGATGATGGATCACGTGACGAGACAGCGGCGATCCTCGAGCGGCTGGCCGCCGAGCATGCGTGGCTGCGCCCGGTGCGCCACCGCGTGCAGCGCGGAATCGCCGATGCCCTTCGTACCGGGTATCTGAACGCGCGTGGCGACATCCTGGTCTTCTATCCGGCCGATCTGCAGTTCAAGCCCGAGGACATTCCACGCCTGACGGCGCCGATCCTCGCCGGCGAGGCCGACATGGTAACCGGCTTCAAGCAGGGGAAGTACGAGAAACAGTTCGTATCGTCCATTTACAATCGACTCAGCCGCGCCCTGTTCGATCTTCCAGTGAGGGATCTCAACTCGGTCAAGGCTTACAGCCGGGCGATCATGGATGCGCTTCCCGTCAGGCCGGACTGGCACCGGTACATGATCGCGATTGCGGTCGCCGAAGGCTTCACCGTGACCGAGATCCCGGTGCCTCTGTACCCGAGGCATGCAGGCCGGTCCAAGTTCGGCATCGGGCGCATTCCGGTAGGGGTGCTGGACATGCTCTCGGTGTGGTTCGAGCTTCGCTTCGGCCGGAAGCCGTTGCTGTTGTTCGGGCTCCTTGGCGCCGGCCTGATGCTGCTGGCCTTTCTCACCGGGCTGGTCGCGGTGGGCGTGCGGTTCATCGCGGGCGTTGGATTTCGGCCGCTGCTCGATCTCGTCATCATCTCATTCATAACCGGCGTCGTGCTGTTCGTCGGCGGTATCCTCGGCGAAATGATCGCGGTTCAGCGCGCGGAGTTGCGCGAGCTGCGCCGGCGGCTGGATGACCTTCACTCCATCACCGCTGACGACTCCGGCGGATGAACCGCTGCGCGTCCTCTTCGTCGCGCACTCGTTTCCGCGGCACGAGGACGACGGGGCAGGGGCGTTCATACTTCGACTGGCCGTTGCGCTGGCCGATCGCGGCGTCCTGGTGCACGCGTTGGCGCCCTCGGCACCGGGACTCGCGGCCGCCACATCGCTGAGCGGGATCGGGGTGACCCGCTTTCGTTATGCGCCCGCCTCGTGGGAAACCCTGGCGTACACCGGCTCGATGATCGCAGAGACGCGCCGCTTCGGAGGCCTGACGATGCTCTCGTTCATCGCCGCGGCGAGACGAGCGGTCGCCCGCGCCGTACACAGACATGGCATCGACATCGTCCACGCACACTGGTGGTTCCCGAGCGGAGTAGCCGCGGCAAGCGGCAGCGCCGTTCCCATAGTCACCACCATGCACGGCACCGATGTGCGAGTGGCTCTCGACTCGAGTACCGCACGTCGTGCCTTGCGATGGGTACTGGGCCGGAGCGCTGCCACGACCACCGTCTCGAACTGGCTTGCGGCCGAAGTGCGGCAGGTGGCGCCGGCATCCGCGCCAATGGTCGCGCCGATGCCCGCCGCAACCGAACTGTTCTCACCCGGCGGCGAGCGAGAAGCACGTCTGCTCCTGTTCGTGGGACGATTCAATTCCCAGAAAGGGCCCAGCCATCTGCTGGAAGCGGTGGCTGGAATGCGCGAGGAAGTCCGGCTGCGCCTGATCGGCGACGGGCCTGACGGCGAGACACTGCGCCGTAAGGCAGAAGCGCTGGGGATATCGGGCCGGCTCGAATGGCTGCCGCCGCAACCGCAGCGCGCTCTGGCCGAGCACTATCGCCAGGCATCGGTCGTCGTGGTGCCGTCGATCGAAGAAGGGCTGGGAATGGTAGCCGTCGAGGCGCAGCTGTGCGAGACCCCGGTGGTCGCGTCCGCCTCCGGAGGTCTCCCTGATGTGATCGAGGATGGAATTACGGGGGTGCTCGTGCCGCCGGCCGCGCCGGAGCCCCTGGCGCGTGCGCTGGACGCACTGATGGCAGAACCGTCGCGTGCGTCGTCCCTTGGCCAGGCAGGGCGGCGCGCCGCACTGGCCACATTCGCGCCTGAAGCCGTCGCCGCGCGCTACGCCGATATTTATCGTCAGGCTCTCGATGAGCGCTAGGCGGCCGCTGGTATGGGGCGCCCAGGGCGTGCTCGCGGCGGCGGTGATCTGGTTCGCGGCCGACCGCCTCCGTGGAGAATGGAGCGACGTGGCCGCGACGGCGGCGCGCCTCGATCCTCGATGGAGCATCGTCGCTGCCTCCGGAGTGATCGTGCTGCTGACCTATGGCCTGCTCATCCAGACCTGGCGCGTCGTCGTCAGCGGGTGGGGCCAGCAGCTCAGCTATCCGGATGCAGCGCGGATCTGGACCGTCTCCAACCTGGGCCGATATCTGCCGGGTAAGGTGTGGCAGCTGGGCGCGATGGCGTACCTGGCTCAGCAGCGCGGCGTGTCTGGCGCGGTCGCGGCCGGATCCGCGCTGGTCGTAACGGTCATCAATCTGATTGCCGGTTTCGTCGTCGCCGCGATCACCGGCGCCGAGCTGCTTGGTTTTTCTTCGTTGGGCGTAGCACTCATAGCTTCGGCAGCCGCGGGATTGATGTTTGCTCCGGCCGCCATCCCCGCCCTCGTTCGAATCGCAGCGCGGCTGCTACGGCGAGACGAGAGCGAGATACCGGCGCTCCCGGCCCGCTCGCTCTGGTTTGCTGTGGTGGCCTCGGCGATCGCGTGGGTAATGTATGGCATCGCCTTCCAGCTGCTCACGCTAGGTGTACTCGGCACCGCGCCTGGCGCCACCTCGCTCTATATAGCAGTTTTCACCGGTTCGTACGTGCTCGGATTCGTCGTACTTATCGCACCGGCAGGACTCGGAGTCCGCGAGGTGTCGATGGGCGCAGCACTCGCCAACGCCGGCTTTGCCGTATCGAGTGCGACTGTTCTCGTGATCGTTTCGCGGCTCTGGCTCACCGTGCTCGAGCTCATGCCTGCGTTGCTATTTCTCGCGTACGGAGCCGTGCGCGCAACCCGCTCCAATGCCCCAGACACCTCCTCGTCACCGTGAACCGGCGGCGGTGCTCAGCGCGCCGCGATTAGCCGGGCTGTGGGTCACCGTCGTTTATGCGCTGGCGACGCTCGCGCTTGGATATCCCGCGCTGCGCGGGGCGTTTCTCGTTAATCCATACAGCGACCAGTACGGTGGCTTTGCCTATCGAGAATTCGCCTCAGCGATGCTTCAGCAGGGCGCCGGCTTCCCACAATGGAATCCGTACATTCTTGGCGGGCTTCCATACATGGCCGCGCAGCACGGCGATATCTTCTATCCGACGTTCATGCTGCGAGCGATCATCCCCGCCGATGCGGCGATGACGTGGGGATTTCTCATCCATATTTTCCTCGCCGGCGTATTCACTTACGGCTTGCTGCGGGCCTGGGGATTCCGGTTCCATCCCGCGCTTACCGGCGGATTGGCGTACATGCTGAGCGGGCAGATCGCCTCGCTCGTGTCGCCCGGGCACGATGGAAAGTTGTACGTGAGCGCGCTCGCTCCGCTGTTGCTCTGGATGATCGTGCGCGCCGTTCGCGACGGGCGCATCTGGGCGTACGCGGTGATCGCCCTTGCAACCGGCTTGAGCGTCCTCAGTCCGCACTACCAGATGACGTACTACCTGGGTGCATTCGCCGGCGCGTACACGATCTGGCTGGCATTCAGGAGGGACGAAGCACCTCTCGAGCGCCGCACGGCGCTGCTGAGAATAGCAGGTGCGCTGGGGGCCGCCCTGCTCGGGATGGGAATCGGCGCGGTTCAGTTCGCGCCGTTCTTCGAATATCTGCCCTACGCCTCACGAGGCGTCGCGCGCGGTTGGGAGTATGCCACCTCGTACTCGCAACCTCCCCATGAACTGCTCAACGCCTATCTACCGCAGTTCACCGGCTTTCTGGAGACATACTCCGGTCCGAACAGCATCAAGCTGCATAGCGATTATCTTGGCGCCTCGGTCCTGATGCTGGCGGGAGCTGCGTTCGGATCCGCTCAGCGACGAGGATTCGTCTGGTTCTGGGGCATCGCCGGTTTCTTCGTTCTCCTCATCGCACTCGGCGGATACACTCCGTTCTACCGCTTATGGTACCTGCT
Organism: Gemmatimonadaceae bacterium; assembly: GCA_051002815.1. Taxonomy (GTDB): domain Bacteria; phylum Gemmatimonadota; class Gemmatimonadetes; order Gemmatimonadales; family Gemmatimonadaceae; genus JALZIF01. The sequence goes on along the minus strand of JBPCLX010000166.1, from coordinate 2,831 downwards.
GCCGATGATGAGCGTAGTGCGGGCACCGAGCATGATCTACTTCCTGCTGTCGCTAACGGTAGCCGTGCTCGCGGCGGTCGGACTCGAGCGCATTCTGGCCGGGGAGAAGGATCGCCGTTACTTCGTCGCGTGGGTGGGATTCGGCTTTTTCATGGCGGTGCTGGCAAGCACGGGCGCGCTGACCTCCATCGCCGAGACATTGGCGGCTCCGGGTCTCGCTAGCGTTGCCAGCGAGAACCGCACTGAACTCATGATCGGCGCATGGCGTGCGTTTCTTTTCGTGGCTCTCACGGCAGGGGCGGTTCTTCTTTGGCGGGGCGACAAGATTCCGCTTCGGGCCTTTGTATGGGCGATCCCGGTGTTGGTGGCCGCCGATCTCTGGAGCGTGGCGCGAAACTACTTTCAGTTCTCGCCGCCTGCATCGGAGCTCTACGCCTCCGATCCCGCGCTGCGCTTCCTGCAGAGCGTCAGTGACTCAGGACGCGTGTTCGCACTTCCGTTCAGCAGAGAGGGACTCGCGCCGCGTGATCCGCTGATGAGCGGTGATGCACTCATGATTCATAGAATCCGCGCGTCGACAGGACATCAGGGGAACGAGTTGCAGCGCTGGGTGGAATTGGCGGGAATCAAGTCACCTAACCCGCCACCGAATGTGGCTAGCGCGCAGTGGCGTCGCCTGACGAATACCCGGTACCTGTTGACGAACGTGGAGCTGCCGGACTTTCTGCCGCAGCTTGGTGCGCAGCTGACGCATCGAATCGGCCCGGTACAGAACGCGCTCGGATCCACCGCCTATGTGTATGAGTTTGCCGAAGACAATCCGCCTGCCTGGGTCACACCGGTATATGTCGAGGCACCGGCTGAGGCCACAGGTAACACAGTGCTCGACCCCCGATTCGACATCGCTCGGGCAGCTCTGTTCGACTCGTCCGCGGCGCTAGAAGGAGCCGAGGTCTCCGCGCTTCCAGAACCGCTGACCATACGGGCGTCCGTGGAACGGCCTTCTCCATCCACCATTGTCGTCAAGCTCGACGGACCAGCGCCGGAAGGTGCAGCGCTGGTCGTCTCGGAGAACTGGTATCCGGGATGGACAGCGACCGTTGACGGAAGGGAAGTGCCGACCGGTCGCGCCGACTATTCCTTCATTGGCGTGCCGCTGCCAAGCGGCGCACGAGAAGTCCGTCTATCGTTCGAGGAGCCTGCGTACGGGACTGGCAAGGCGATCACAATGGTCGCCCTTGGTATTGCCGGCTTGATCGCTGTCTTCGGTGTTGTTAGGGAGCGCGGGCGTCGTGCCTGAACGGGCTCTCGTCATCGTACCCACTTTCAACGAACGCGACAACATCCGCCGAATCATCGATACGGTGCTGTCGCAAGGTTCGCAGATCGATATCCTGGTAGTGGATGATGGCTCGCCGGATGGCACGGGAGCCATAGTCGATGAGATGGCCGAGCGCTCGAGCCGCGTGCACGTCCTCCACCGACCGCGAAAGATGGGTCTGGGTACCGCCTATCTAGCGGGTTTCAAATGGGCTCTCGAGCGCGACTTTGAATTCATCTTCGAGATGGACGCGGATTTTTCGCACGACCCCAATCACCTCCCGCTGTTTCTCGATGCAGCGGAAGACTCCGATCTGGTGCTCGGTTCGCGCTATCGTCAGGGGAAGGTGACGGTGGTGAACTGGCCGATCTCGCGGCTCATCCTCAGCTACGCAGCCAACATCTATGCGCGAATGGTTACCGGACTGCCGCTGTTCGATGGCACTGGCGGCTTCAAGTGCTTTCGCCGGCGGGTCCTGGAGGCCACTCCGCTGTCGGATGTTCGCTCGAACGGATACGCCTTTCAGATCGAGATGAGCTTTCGCGCATGGCGCGCCGGGTTTCGGATAGTGGAGATTCCGATCGTATTCGTCGACCGCACCGAAGGGCAGAGCAAAATGTCGCGGCGGATCGTCTGGGAAGCGATCTGGATGGTGTGGCGCCTTCGCTGGTGGTCGCTCACCGGAAAGGTCTGACGTGCGGTCCGCCGAGCGGGCGCCGTTCATCAAGATGTCGGGATCGGGAAACGACTTCCTCTTTTTCGACGTCCGCGACCGCCCTGATCATCCGTTCGCCGAGCCCGCGCGAATCCAGCGGCTCTGCGCTCGCGGCACGGGAGTGGGAGCTGACGGGGTGGTGCTCATGGAAAACTCCTCCGCTTCGGCTTTCGCCATGCGCTACTTCAACGCTGACGGCTCGCTGGCAGCTCTCTGCGGAAATGCGACACTTTGCGCCGCGCGCCTGGCTGTGGAGCTCGCAGTCGTGTCGCCACGGCAGGCACTGGAGGGATTTCAGTTCGAAGCGGGCGTCGGCACCATCAATGCCCGAGTCATCGAGGGGATTCCAGAGATAGAGCTTACGGTGCCACGTAACATCGTCGAGAACGTCGTTCCACGCGTGCCGCTGGCCTCAGGAGAGAGTCTCGCGGGTTACCTGGAGCTGGGCGTGCCGCATGCAGTGATCGTCTGTCAGGACGCCGATAAGGCGCCTGTAATGAGCCGTGGCAAAACATTGCGAAGCCACGAAGCTTTTCCACATGGTGCGAACGTGAATTTCGTTTCGCGATCGCCGGACGGATGGCGATATCGCACCTATGAGCGTGGTGTGGAAAACGAGACGCTGGCTTGCGGCACCGGAGCAGCTGCTTGCGCGATACTTCTCAATCGTTGGGGAAAGGCCGAATCACCTGTCAGACTGCTGACCAGTTCAGGCAATATCCTCGAGGTCGAGCTTCCGGCGGACCGCACACAAGCTCCGAGGCTTAGGGGAGAAGCGACCATCGTCTACGAGGG
>JBPCLX010000165.1:0-6243 GCA_051002815.1 Gemmatimonadaceae bacterium | reverse complement strand
GAACGAAGCGCACTGTACAAAGCGGAAAGAAAGTCGCGCCCCCGCTGGCGAACGAAGGCGTCGCCGCCTCGCTCGGCCACGCCTGGCGTCGAGGACACTCGCTGTCGCGCAACCGCCTGCGTCAAGATCTACCTCCGCGAACTGCCTTCTGTACCGCGTTGCGGACGATCATCTCCTTGTCCGCCGACGCCTTGCGAAGCACTTCGAGCGCCGGTGGCGAACCAATGCGCCCTAACGCCATGGCGGCGCAGGCGCGTGTCTCCGCATCCTCCCGCCGGCCGAACAGCCCGCGGCCGTTCAAGGTGGCATCGAGATGTGAAATGGCGTTATCGCCGGCGAGCGCGCCATACGCCTCGAAGTACGCCATTTTCTCCGTGAGATCTGCTCCACGTATGTCGTTACCGCGCACCTGAGCCTCGAGTTTTGGAAGCGCGGCGCGATGCCCTTTGGATCCCAGCACCCTTACCGACACGATGCGCACCTCACGATCGGGATCCTCGACCCCCCGCTCGAGCTGCTGGAGGGCGCCCGGCGATGCGATCTCGGCTAGCGCCTGCGCCGCGACGAGACGGATCGAGGCGTCGTTCCCGCCTAGCAACCGTCCCAGAGCCGGCGCCGCGCCGGGCGACTTCAACTCACCAGCCCGGCGAGCCGCTTCGATCACCACCTCGCGGTCGGCAAGGCCGAGCAACCGCACCAGCTCGCTCACATTCGTTGCCGCCAGGCGTGTAGCAGCGCGTTCCAGTGATGCGCGTAGTGCACCGACCGGAAGGTGCACCGTCCAGCGCAACACCGTTTCCATCGCCGTGCCTCCCAGCACCTCGAACAGGGCGTCCAGCTCCCCGGTGTCCGGAGGCGTGGTGGCATCAGCGATCGTTTGCAGCAGCTGACCGAGCACGTCCGGCGTTCCCAGCCGTTCCGGCACTCCGAGCAGCGCATCCCGTTGCCGCTCATCCAGATCCACCGCACGCTCGCAGGCGAGACGCGATTCCCGAACGAGGAATGCAACGGCCTTGTAGTCGCCGGCCGCCAGGAAGTGGAGCATCAGGTGGCCGAGAATATCAACCAGTTCGCTGCGCACCTGCTCCGCCGACTGGCGCTCGAAGAGGTCGAACAGCACGCTGAGCACGTTGCGCGGCAGATTCTCCTGATATTCGGCATGCAGAGCCTTGCGAACGAACTCGAGCTCGTGCTCATCCAGAAAGTAGACGGTGGAATCGAACTCCGTCATGCTGACGATTCCGGGGGTCGGGGCTTCTTCCTCCGGCGCTGCTCCGGCGGGCTGCATGTCCACCTGGCGCTCCACGCCGTACGACGCACCCGTTTCGAGCTCGATAATGCCCTCCGGCACGAACTCGACGAACTGATAGCGGAGGTTGATGAAGTCCTGCTCCCAGAGCAACGTCACCAAATCGTCCTCGTCAGGCGCGGCCCGCTTGACGCGCTGGAGCAACCCGAGCAGGCGGTCCAGCTCATCCACCTCGAATCCGCGCACGAACGTCAGTTCGCGAAGTCCGTCCTGATACAGCATCCAAGCCAGGCTCTCGGACTTCGAGGGCTCGCTGGCGACCACTTCTCCTTCCCACTTGAGCTCGGATTCCGTGATTGCGAGCGTGAGCTGATCGGTCTCGGCCCATAGCGTGACGAAGGCGGCGCGCAGCTGCTCGATCGCCCGCTGATAGACCGGGTTGTTGGGGAGATAAAGCTGATGGGCGCGAACTGCCTTGCCCAGCGCCTGCAGCCATCCCTCGACAATTGCCGGAGAAAATGGCAGCTCGCGCCGTTCTGCTTCTGAGGGAGGAGAATGCTGAAGAGAACTCGTCATCTGTTCCGTGCCAAAAGCTCACTTACCTGGGCCACATCCTTGTCGCCGCGCCCACTCAAGCAGACGAGTAACGGGGCCGCCGCGTCCCATCGTCCCGCATTCTCCAAAATCCAGGAAATCGCGTGCGCGCTTTCGAGTGCGGGGACGATTCCCTCCAGCCGGCCAAGCTCCACGAAAGCGGCGACTGCATCGCTATCGGTGACGGCCACGTAAGTGGCACGCCCAGAGTCGCGGAGAAAGGCATGCTCAGGGCCTACGCCGGGGTAGTCCAGCCCCGCGGATACGGAGTGCGCGGGCTGCACCTGCCCGTCCTCGTCCTGAAGCAGGTAGCTTAGCGAGCCGTGCAGCACACCGGGCCGGCCGCGGGTAAGCGACGCCGAATGTTCACCGGACTCGAGGCCGCGTCCCGCCGCCTCTACCCCGATCAGCTCCACGCCAAGGTCGTCCCGAAAGGCGTGGAAGATTCCGATCGCGTTCGATCCGCCGCCAACGCAGGCGATCACGCTGGCCGGGAGCCGCCCCGTGCGATCGAGCATCTGCTCGCGTGCCTCGGTGCCGATCACGGATTGAAATGTTCGCACCATCTCTGGATACGGTGCCGGGCCCACCACCGAGCCGATGATGTAGTGGCTGTCCTCCACGTTGGTGACCCAGTCCCTGATCGCTTCGGTGGTTGCATCCTTCAGCGTACGCGTTCCCGATGTCACCGGAATCACTTCGGCGCCGAGAAGACGCATCCGGAAGACGTTCAGCGCCTGGCGGCGCATGTCTTCCTCTCCCATGTAGATGACGCACTGCATCCCGAACCGGGCACAGATGGTCGCGGTGGCGACCCCGTGCTGTCCAGCACCCGTTTCGGCGATGATTCTCGACTTCTTCATGCGGCGCGCGAGCACGGCCTGCCCTACGGTGTTGTTGATCTTGTGCGCGCCGGTGTGAGTGAGGTCTTCGCGCTTGAGATAGACCGGCGATCCTGCCCTCTCCGACAGCCGCGGCGCATGCGACAGCGGCGTTGGCCGGCCGACGTAGTCGCGCAGCAGCTCCTCGACCTCCTTCAGAAATGCGGAATCGTTGAGCGCGTCACGAAAGGCCCCATCCAGCTCCTCCAGGGCCGGGATGAGCGTCTCCGGCACATAACGACCGCCATACGAGCCGAATCGGTCAGTCTGATCCTGCATGCTCGCCGAGTTCATTGGTTGATTGACGACGCGCTGCCTGCACGAACGCCGCCATGCGCGCGTGATCCTTTTCGCCGATTCGCGCCTCCACGCCCGACGATACGTCCACGACGGCGGGGCGAAGCGCGCGAATGCCCTCCTCCACGTTCTCCGGCGTGAGCCCGCCCGCCAGTATCAGCAGTCGCTTATCGGCGGCCGCTCGGATCTCGTCCCGGACGCCGAGCCAGTCGAAGGTCGTTCCACTCCCGCCAAGCGCTCCCACTACACGACTGTCGAGTACCACGCCATCGGCCGCCTTGAACAGTTCGGCGTGTCCCGGAGGCAATTCGGCGCCGGCTATGCGGGCGACGCCCCAGACCGCCGCGCCGGTAAGGCGCCGCACGTCGAGTACGTGCTCGGCGGAAGGATCTCCGTGCATCTGAATGATCATCAAGCCCGCCTGCTCCGCCGTGCGGGCAATTTCGTCAGGCGCCTGCCGGCTGAATACGCCGACGCGCGCAACGGTGGTGCCGCTCGACGGCGCCAGTACCGCGCGCGCTCGCTGCGCATCGAGATGGCGTGGCCCGCCGGCGAAAATCACGCCGAGGTAGGATGCGCCTAACGCGACAGCCCGCTCGGCGTCTCGCGCGCGGGTGAGCCCGCAAAACTTAATCGCGACGGGCACGGCCAACGCGCGCCACCGACGCCAGCTCCGCCGCGAGCGCGGCGGGATTGGGTGAGGCAGACAGCGCGCTCCCTACCAGCAGTGCATCGGCACCCATCCCTGCGAATTCCACCGCGTCGGCAACGGTTGCAATGCCGCTCTCGGCTACGGCAATGCGATCGCCGGGAATGAGTGGAAGGAGCCGCGCCGACACCGTCCGATCCACCTCCAGCGTCTCGAGATCCCGGCTGTTTACGCCGATTACAGATCCCGGCAGAGCAAGCGCGCGATCGAGCTCCTCTTCCGATCGAACCTCGACGAGTGTCTCGATGCCGTAGGACTGCGCGGCCGCCGCCAGATGTGGAAGCTCCGAGGGCGGGAGGGCGCGCGCGATGAGAAGCACTGCCGAAGCTCCCGCCATTCTTGCTTCGGCGATCTGAAGTGGGTCGACGATGAAATCTTTGCGGAGAATCGGCAGCCTCGTACCAAGGCGGACTTCCGTCACGTCGGCCAGGGCGCCGCTGAAGTGCCGCTCCTCGGTGAGCACCGAAATCGCCGCCGCGCCGCCGATCTCGTACTCGCGGGCCTGAACGCCGATCGCCATCCCCGAATTGATCTCTCCCTTCGAGGGCGAGCGTCGCTTGATCTCGGCGATCAGCGCCAACCGATCACGCAGCAGTGCCGCGGCGAACGGAGGGTGCGGTGGCGCGGCCACCGCCGCCGCCCGAAGGTCCCCCTCGAATTGTCTTAGCGCCTCTACGCGTTCCCGAGCCTCGCCTAGAATGCGGCCGAGCACGCCCGACGGTGGCGACCAGCTTTTGGTCGATGCTTGCACTTCGGTTCCTGTTCGGCTATTGTAGTTCTTCGGCGTCCCTTCGGTCGCGCAGGCAGTCCCATCTCGAGTAGCGAGGACACGGCATGCCACTCACCAAGCGGCAACGGGAGATACTCACCTATCTCACCGCGCATTCGGAAGAGTGCGGCTACGCGCCGAGCTTCGAGGAGATTGCTCGCAAGTTCAACTATAACTCGCTGGCCACCGTTCACGAGCATCTCAGCAATCTCGAGCGAAAGGGATACATCAAGCGCTCGTACAACGAGAGCAGGGCCATCGAGATTCTGCCATCAGACGCCAACCCACGTGCGGTCGATCTGCCGCTGCTTGGCCTGGTTGCGGCGGGCATGCCTATCGAAGCAGCGACGCACCACGAGTCAGTATCGGTTCCCGATGACTTCGTACGCCGCGGCGGCTCGCACTACGTCTTGCGCGTGCGCGGAAACTCGATGATCGACGAGCAGATAAGGGACGGGGATTTCGTGGTGGTGCACGAGCGCCGGAGCGCCGACAACGGCGAAATGGTAATCGCGCTCATCGACGGCAACTCCGCGACAGTCAAGAAGTTCTATCGTGAGCGGGACGGCCGCATCCGGCTTCAGCCCGCAAACGATGCGCTGGCCCCCATTTACGTGCACGAGAACGACATCACCATTCAGGGTGTAGTCGTCGGAGTGCTGCGCCGCTACTAGGGCTCGTCAGGCACCGATCGCCGTTGCGCGGCGCAGGCGATCGAGTGCTTCGATTCCCGCTCCGCTCCCAAGAGCATCCGTAGCGGCCCGCACTCCCTCGCCAAAATCCGTGGCTCGGCCGGCAACGTAGAGCGCTGCGGCGGTATTCAGCAGCACGGCGGAGCGCGCCCCATCTACGCGGCGTCCGGCGAGCACATCCTCGATCGTGCGGGCGTTCTCCGCGGGCGTTCCGCCGGCCAACTCGGCCGCTGTTGCGCGCGGCAGGCCAAACGCCTCGGGCTCAATTGTCCACTCGCGCACGGTTCCGCCGCGTACCTCGAGCACCATGGTACGGCCCATTGGCGAGATTTCGTCCATTCCCGGCTCGCCGTGCACCACCAGCGCGTGCACACTCCCCAGCGCTGCCAGTGCACCTGCCAGGAGCGGGAGCCTCCCGGGCTCGGCAACACCCACCACCTGGCGGCCGGCGCCGGCGGGATTGGCGAGCGGCCCAAGCACGTTCATGACGGTCGGAATGCCCAGTTCGCGCCGGATCGGACCGACATGGCGCATGGCCGGGTGCATCAGCGGGGCGAACATGAACACGATCCCCGCATGTTCCAGTGCACGCGCCATTTCCTCGACCGACATCTCGATCCGAACTCCTAACGCCTCGAGCACGTCGGCGCTCCCACAGCTGGTCGTAAACGACCGGTTACCGTGCTTCGCCACGCGCACCCCTGCTCCGGCGGCGAGGAGAGCGGACGCCGTCGAAATGTTGAACGTGGGGATCCGCCCGCCGCCGGTTCCGCACGTGTCTACCAGCGCTTCCGCATCCGAGGCCGGCAATGCGAGCATGGCGTTGCGGAGCGCCCGTGCACCGCCCGCAACCTCCTCCATCGTCTCGCCCTTTACTCGCAAGGCCATCAACACGGCGGCGACCTGCGCCGCGGTCGCCTCGCCTTGCATCATCACGTCGAATGCCGCCGTCGTTTCGTCGGCGGTGAGCGATTCATGCGCCGCGAGCCGTCGAATCGCCAGGCGAAGCGGTTCAACGGACATTCAGCGCCGCCAGGAGCCGGTCCGGGAGC
>JBPCLX010000164.1:0-4410 GCA_051002815.1 Gemmatimonadaceae bacterium | reverse complement strand
ATCGATCCTTCAGTCCCGCCGCTATGCCCGACACGCTCTACCAGATCATGGGAAAACACAGCGCCTCGGCGCTGCCCGAGCGCAAGCCGTCGTGGCTCAAGGTCAAGGCGCCGGGAGGGCCCAACTTCCTCCGCCTCCGTGGGTTGATGCGCGAGCTCGATCTGCACACGGTCTGCGAAGAGGCGCGCTGCCCCAACGTCGGCGAGTGTTGGGAGCATGGCACCGCGACGTTCATGATTCTGGGCGACGTCTGCACGCGGAACTGTGCGTATTGCGCCGTCTCGCACGGACGGCCGCCGAAGTACGACATAACCGAGCCATCGCGCGTCGCCGCGGCGGTCGCGGAGCTGCGGTTGCAGCACGCGGTCATTACGTCGGTAGACCGCGATGACCTGCCTGACTTCGGCGCCTCCATCTTTGCCGAGACCATTCGGCAGATAAAGGCGCAGCTGCCCGACTGCTCGGTCGAGGTGCTGGTCCCCGACTTCCAGGGAAATGAATCCAGCATTCGCGCCGTGCTCGAAGCGCGTCCCGACATCTATAACCACAATACCGAAACTGTCCCGCGGCTGTACAAGCGGTGCCGGCCGGGGGGGCGTTATAAGCGGGTGCTGGAAATTTTCCGTCTGGCCAAGCGGATCGCGCCGGACATCCCCACCAAGACGGGGATGATCCTCGGCATGGGGGAGACGAACGAGGAAGTACTCGCGACGATGCGCGATCTGCGGACGGTGGATGTGGACATCCTGACGCTGGGCCAGTACCTGCGCCCGTCGGCGGGCCACATAGCGCTCGACCGGTACGTGACGCCTGACGACTTCCGGATGCTCCGGGAAGAAGGGATGGCGATGGGGTTCCGGCACGTGGAGAGCGGACCGCTGGTGCGGTCGAGCTATCACGCGTGGGAGCAGGTGGTGGCGATGAATGCGGGATGAGCGACGCGCGAGGCTGGGGGGTGCGGGACGCGCTTCGCGGGATGCGGGACTTCTGATCATCGACGGGTGGGGCATTCAAACGGACAATGGCTACGAAAAAGACTGAGACGGCGCGGGGTTCCCGCCGTGGAGCATCAAGGAAGGGCGCAAGCGCGCGGGGGAATGGAGCGAAGAGCGCGGCGCCGGCCAACGACGCGGCGACTCGGCGCGAGCTGCTCCACACAATGCTGCTCGAAAGGCGATTCGAGGAAAAGGCCGCCGAGGCGTATGCGTTAGGCAAGATCGGCGGCTTCTGCCACCTCTACATTGGGCAGGAGGCGGTCGGTACCGGCGTCATCTCGGTGCTGCGCGACGACGACTACATCATCACCAGCTATCGCGATCACGGACAGGCACTGGCCCGTGGCATTAATGCCCGAGCCATCATGGCGGAGCTGTTCGGACGCTCCGATGGATGCTCGAAAGGCAAGGGCGGTTCCATGCATCTGTTCGACCGCGAGAAGAACTTCCTCGGCGGTCACGGGATCGTGGGCGCACACCTTCCGATCGCCACCGGCGTGGCGTTCGCCATCAAGTACCGGGGCGGCGATCAGGTGTGCGTCTGCTTCTTCGGCGAAGCGGCGGTCAACAACGGTGCCTTTCACGAAGCTCTGAACATGGCCGCGCTCTGGCGGTTGCCGGTGATCTACGTCATCGAGAACAACCGCTACGGAATGGGCACCGCTCTCGAGCGCGCATCGGCAATAAACGATATCGCCGAGCGGGCGTGCTCCTACGACATGCCCAACGAAGTGGTGGATGGACAGGACATCATCGCGGTTCGTGAGGCTGCAGCGCGCGCGATCGAGCGGGCCCGCACGGAGAGCGAGCCGACGCTGCTCGAGATGCGCACCTATCGATTCATGGGCCATTCGATGTCAGATGCGGTGAGCGGCACCTACCGTACCAAGGAAGAGCTGGAGGAGCAGATGAAGCGTGATCCGATCACCGTTCTGCGCGATCTAATGGAGGAAGAGGATGGGTGGTCCGATGAGCAGATGACCGAGATGGATCAGGAGGTCCGGAAGATGGTCGAAGACTCCTACGAGTTCGCCGAGCAGAGCCCGGAACCGCCGCTTGAGTCGCTGTACGAGGATGTGCTCGTGGACACGACGAGCTGAGGCGACGACCATGGCCGTGATGACTTATCGCGATGCGCTGAACCTGGCACTCCGCGAAGAGATGCAGCGGGACGATCGCGTCTTCCTGATGGGCGAGGAGGTGGGCGTCTACCAGGGCGCGTACAAGGTGTCCCGCGGCCTGCTGCAGGAGTTCGGCGAGATGCGCGTGGTTGACACGCCTATCACAGAGTTGGGGTTTGCGGGCGTTGGCGTTGGGGCCGCGATGGTCGGCCTCCGGCCGGTGATCGAGTTCATGACGTGGAACTTCGCGCTGCTCGCACTCGATCAGGTAGTGAACTCCGCCGCCAAAATGCTCTACATGTCAGGCGGACAGTTTCCCATGCCAATGGTTTTCCGCGGTCCCAACGGCGCGGCGCTCCAGCTTTCGGCTCAGCACTCGCAGGCCTGGGAATCGTGGCTGTCCCACATTCCCGGCCTCAAGGTTGTGACCCCGGCTACCCCGCACGATGCCAAGGGACTGCTCAAGGCGGCCATCCGCGACGACAATCCGGTGTGCTTCCTCGAGGGGGAGATGCTGTACAACACCAAGGGCGAGGTGCCGGAGGATGATTACGTCATTCCGTTAGGCGTCGCCGAGGTGAAGCGCGAGGGTACCGATGCCACCATCGTAGCCAACGGCAAGATGGTGATCGCCGCCCTCGCGGCGGCCGAGCAACTCGCCAAGGAGGACATCGAGGTCGAAGTCGTCGATCTGCGCACGGTGCGCCCACTCGATACCGAAACCGTAGCCACCTCGGTGCGCAAGACCAACCGGGCGGTGGTGGCGGAAGAGGGATGGAGCACCTCGGGGATCGGCGCGTCACTCGTCGACGCCATTCAGCGCGACTGCTTCGACGACCTCGACGCCCCGGTGCTCCGCGTTCACCAGGAGGACGTCCCTATGCCTTACGCCAAGAACCTCGAGCGCGCGGCTAAGCCGGACGCTGGCAAGATCGTGGCGGCGGTGAGGAGGGTATTGTACCTCGATTAGAGTGCAGGAGTGAAATGCGAATTGCGAGTTGCGAAAGAGAAGGGCGGAGGCGGAATTTGACTCCGTCGCGCCCGCGCACGCGACGGCAGCGCCGATGAGTTTTCGCAATTCGCAATTCGCAATTCGACGTTACCGGAATCCAATCACATTTCTCCTTCGCCATGGCCACAAAAATCGTAATGGAAGCGCTCTCGCCCACGATGGAAGAAGGGCGGCTCGTCAAGTGGCTCAAGAACGAGGGCGATCAGATCAAGAGCGGCGACACGCTGGCCGAGGTCGAGACCGACAAGGCGGTGATGGAACTCGTCGCGCGCGGCGAAGGGGTGTTGCGCAAGAGAATCGCCGGCGAGGGGGATACCGCGCCGGTGGGGCAGCTCATCGGCGTGATCGCCGCGGCTGACGAGGACATCGACGAGCTGCTGGCCAGCGCGCCGGGTGGGAACGGGGCTGCGGCCGGCGAGAAAAAGAAGGAACCGGAGAAGAAGGAGTCGACCGAGGACGAGCCTGCGGATGAGGATGCCGAGGGTGGCGAAGACGAGGCAGAACCAGCCCGGAAGTCGGCGCCCGCGAAGAAGGAAGCAGGAGAGAAGCCCGCTCCGTCCGCCAAGCGAGCGGAGGCGGCTGACACTGCGGAGGCGCCCGCTGCGCGCGGGGACGGCGAGCGCGTCCGCTCGTCGCCACTCGCAAGGCGCCTGGCAAGCGAACAGGGGCTCGATCTCGGGCGGGTGCAGGGGAGCGGACCCGGGGGACGCATCGTCAAGCGCGACATTGAGGCAGCGGTGGAAAGCGGCGGTGCCGCGGCAGCAGCGCCTGCCGCCTCGCAGCCGGCGCGCCGCGTCTCGCGCGAAGAGGAGTACGAGGATGTTCCCCTCTCGCAGATGCGGAAGACTATCGCCAAGCGGCTGTCGGAGTCGCTCGGCCCCATTCCGACGTTCTACCTGACCGCCGAGTTCGACATGGAGCGCGCGTCGGAGATGCGCAACGCCATGGCGGCGGTAAGCGACGAGTTCAAGGTGTCGTTCAACGACATCATCATGAAAGCAACCGCCACCGCGCTCGCCATGCACCCCGAGGTGAACGCGCACTGGCTGGGCGACAAGATGCGCTACTTCAACCGCGTGCACCTCGGCATGGCGGTCGCCATCGATGAGGGCCTCATCACCCCGGTGATCCGCGACGCCGACGTCAAGCGGATGAGCGAGATCTCAGCCGAGGCCAAGGCACTCGCCAAGCGCGCGCGCGACCGCAAGCTCAAGCCTGACGAGTACACCGGCGCGACTTTCTCGGTGTCCAACCTCGGCATGTTCGGCATCGAGCACTTCAC
>JBPCLX010000163.1:0-8489 GCA_051002815.1 Gemmatimonadaceae bacterium | reverse complement strand
CGGTGGGTTCGAGGCAACGAATCGCTGCGCCTGCTCGCACCACGCCCGCGGACGATGCCGATGCTCGGGTTGGGCGGCAGCGTTGCGACACCTCCCGAAGGGATTACCGCCGACGTACTGGTGGTCGGGTCGTTCGATGAGCTGCGCGAACGGTCGCGCGATGCGCGTGGCAGGATCGTGCTGTTCGACGTACCGTTCACCACCTACGGGCAGACGGTTGCCTATCGCACCAACGGCGCCGTCGAAGCGGCGAAGGCGGGTGCCGTCGCGAGCCTCATCCGATCGGTAACGCCATACTCGCAGCAGACGCCTCACACCGGCGCAATGCGCTACGAGCCGGGCATCACGCGAATTCCTCACGCGGCGATCACGGTGGAAGATGCGATGCTCCTTCGTCGGATGCAGGAACGTGGCGAGCGCATTCGCGTCACCCTGGCGATGGGCGCGCGAACGCTTCCCGATGCGCTGTCGCGCAACGTGGTGGCCGAGATCCGTGGGCGGGAGCTGCCTGACGAAGTAGTGGTGCTTGGTGGCCACATCGATTCATGGGATGTCGGCACCGGCGCCATGGATGACGCGGGTGGGAGCGTGGCGGCATGGGAAGCGGTCCGTCTGATGAAGGTGCTGGGAATGCGTCCTCGCCGCACGGTGCGCGTGGTGCTGTGGACGAACGAGGAGAACGGACTGCGCGGCGCCAACGCATATCGCGATGCGCATCGTGCGGAGCTGGATGGGCACGTGCTGGCGATGGAATCGGATGCCGGCGTGTTCCGTCCGACGGGATTCGGATTCACCGGCAGCGATTCCGCGTTCGCGATCCTTCGCGCGATAGGTACGCTGCTGGCCCCGATCGGGGCGGACACCATCACCCGCGGCGGTGGCGGAGCGGACATCGGCCCGATCATGGCGTTAGGTGTCCCCGGAATGGGATTGCAGGTGGATGGCACACGCTACTTCTGGTACCATCACACCGATTCGGACACCATCGACAAACTCGATCCGGCGGAGTTGGCGCGGTGCGTGGCGGCGATGGCGGTAATGGCGTACATCGTCGCCGACCTGCCGCAACGGCTGCCGCGCATGGAGAACTGAGATGCGAGAAGCGAAATGCGAGGAACGAGAGGCGAGAAGCGCCGCGAGCTGGTCCTCGCATCTCGCATCTCGCATCTCCATTCACGGGTTGTTCGCGACGTTGCTGCTGACGGCCGCCTGTGCGACACCGTACGTGCCTCCCGAGCCGGCTCCCGCTCCGCCGGAGCGGCCGGCGCCGAGCGTGCTCGCACCTGACGAGTTGCTGCCGGCACCGGCCGGACCGGAGCTTCCCCCGCCACTCGACCGGGAATTTCGTGCGGCATGGGTAGCGACCGTCGGAAACATCGACTGGCCCTCACGTCCCGGCCTTTCGAGCGAGCAGCAGCAGGCGGAGCTGGTAGCCATCTTCGACCGCGCCGCCGCGCTCAACCTCAACGCGATAATCTTTCAGGTGCGGCCGGCGAGCGACGCCTTCTACGAATCGGAGCTCGAGCCGTGGTCGGAGTGGCTCACCGGTGAAATGGGACGGGCGCCGCATCCTTACTACGATCCGCTGCGCTTCGCCATCGATGAGGCGCATTCACGAGGGCTCGAGCTGCACGCATGGTTCAATCCGTTCCGCGCACGGGCGGCGAGCGCTCGTCCGAGTGTCGGCCTGCATGTGACACGCCGCATGCCCGAATCGGTTCGCCCCTACGGAAAAATGCAGTGGCTCGATCCCGGCGATGGGGCGGTGCAGTCGCACGTGCTGAAGGTCATCGCCGATGTCGTGAGGCGATACGATCTGGATGGAGTGCACATCGACGATTATTTCTATCCGTATCGGGAACGCGATGCACGCGGGCGCCTCATGGATTTTCCCGACGAGGCCACCTATCGCCGGTATGGGCGAGGCGGCGGCACGCAGGCACGCGATGACTGGCGCCGCGGCAACGTCAACCGCTTCGTCGAGCAGCTGTACGCGGTGGTCAAGTCAGAGAAGCCGTGGGTCAAAGTGGGCATCAGCCCGTTCGGGATCTGGCGCCCCGGATATCCGGCAGGGGTTGCGGGCCTGGATGCGTACCGTGAGATCTACGCCGACGCCCGACTGTGGGTCAACGAAGGCTGGCTCGATTACGTGACGCCGCAGCTCTACTGGCGTGCCAGCGCTCCCGCGCAGCCTTACGACCGGCTGCTAGAATGGTGGATAAAGGAGAACCGGCACGCCCGGCACGTGTGGCCGGGAAATTACACCAGCCAGGTGGGCAGTCCCAAGGCACAGTGGCATGCCGGGGAAATTCTCGATCAGATTCGCCTTACGCGGGCCGCACCCGGAGCGCTCGGCAACGTGCACTTCAGCATGCGCGCCCTGATGGAGAATCGGGGCGGACTCAGCGACTCGTTGACTGCCGGCCCGTACGCGCACGCGGCGTTGGTTCCATCATCCGGTTGGTTAGGTGATAGGGTGCCGGCGGCGCCCCTGCTCGAGGTGGGAGCCGATGCGGAAGGTTCCTGGATCAGAATTACTCCGGGTGACGAGTCGCCCGTGCGTTTCTGGATCGTCAACCTTCGCGTCGGCGGCGCGTGGCACTTCATTCCACTCTCCGGCGACCGCCGCAGGGTGTCGCTGGTGCCCGGTACTGACCGCGCCGTGGTCTACGCGGTGAGCCGCACCGGTGTCGAAGGCGAGTGGGCGTCGGGGGATATTCCGCGGTCGGCAGGGGGCGCTGCGGGTGCGAGGCCTTGACCGGAGACCACAGGGTGCGCCAGGACGTCCTCCGCAGCCTTCGCGCGTCGCTCATCTGTATTGCCGTCGTAATGTTTCCGGCGAATGCATCGGGCCAGCTTCCGGCACAGGTCCGTCCGCACCTCGAATGGCAGAGTGCCGAGACACGGCACTTCGTCTTTCACTACCCCGCCGAGATGGAGCAGTGGACGCTCGACGTCGCCGCCCGCATGGAAGCGGTACACGACGCCGTCTCGCGCTACGTAGGCTGGGCGCCGCAGCATCGCGTACACGTCATCGTCGATGACCCGACGAACGTCTCGAATGGATCGGCGTGGCCGCTGCTCGGAATGCCGGCGATTCTCCTCTGGCCCACGCCGCCGGATCCCACCTCCACGATAGGTCACTCGCGCGACTGGGGGGAGCTCCTCGCCGTTCATGAGTACGCGCATCTGGCGCACCTGACGAGGCCGTTTCGCAATCCGCTTCGCCGGTTTCTCTTCTCGCTGCTGCCGGCTACACCGGGTCCGCTTACGCTTGCCGCGCCGCGCTGGGTGTTCGAAGGTTATGCCACGGTGGTGGAAGGTGCCTTGACCGGAAGCGGCCGCCCGCATGGCGTGCTTCGTCCGGCACTGCTCCGCCAGCGCGCGCTCGAGGGGCGGCTGCCTTCCTACGGCCAACTCGACGACACGGAGGGATTTCAGGGGGGGAGCATGGCCTATCTGGCAGGCTCCGCCTATCTGGAATGGCTCTTGGCGAGAAGCGACGACTCCGCGCTCGTTCACCTGTGGCGGCGGATGAGCGCCCGTCAGAGCCGGGGCTTCGGCGAGGCGTTCGCCGGAGTGTTCGGTGACGCACCTCAGGCGCTGTACGGAAGGTTTACCGCCGAGTTGACGGCCAATGCGTTCGCCGTGGAAGACACGCTGAAATCCGCTGGCCTCGTCACCGGCGATACGCTCCTCTCCCTCAGCCACGCCACCGGCAGTCCGACCGTCTCGCCTGACGATTCGCTGATCGCCGCGGTCGTGCGCTACCGCGATCGCCCGTCGCAAATCGTCGTTTGGCGAACCGCCGTCGACACCGCAGCCCTCCGTCGGCGATCGGAAGCGCGCGAGCGGATGCTCGCCGCCGATCCGGAGGACGTGCCGGCCGTCACGATCGGTCCACCGCCGCGGCGTACGGTGGCTGCGCTCGATCCCGCGCTCGGATCGCGATACGACACGCCGCGCTTCCTCCCCGATGGCCGGCGGTTGCTCGTGACGCGCATCGAACCGCTTGGCGACGGAGCCTGGCGAGGAGATCTGGGCATCTGGTCGCTCGAGGATGGATCCGTGCGCCGTGTCACGCGCGGTGTGGGCGTGCGCGACGCGGCACCAACGAGCGATGGCGCCAGGGCCGTCGCCGTGCGGTGCGCGAATGGGATCTGTGATCTGGTGGAAATCGCGCTGGCGACCGGAGCGATCACCCTGCTCGCGCCCGGCACGCCGGAGTCACCATGGGCGCACCCGGCGTCATCGCCTGACGATCGGTGGATAGTCGCCAGCCGACCGACGCGCGGCGTGTGGGAGATCGTACTCGTCGAACGCATCGTCGGGCCCGATGGCAGAGCTCGCACCGGCCGAATCCGCAAGCTGACGGTAGGCGATGGCGCGAGCCGGTATCAACCGGCCTGGCTTGCGGCTGGCCCGTTAGGAGCGGGCGTCGTCGTCGTATCCGAGGCGGGCGGTGTCGCGAATCTCGAGCTCATTCCGCTCTCCGCACCCGATGGACCCATAGGGGTCCCTCGGACGCTCACCAGGGTAACCGGTGCGGCGGCCGCGCCCGCGATTCCACGCGATGGGAGCGCAGTCTACTTTCTTTCAATGCACGCGGCGGGGCTCGATGTGAACCGTCTCGCGCTGGCCGACACGGCCGATTCGACTCGCGCGAATCCGGCGCTGATGCCCGCCGCCAGTCTCGTCAGACTGGCGGCGGAACGGGTGTTCGTGGCCGCACCGGATCCGGTGATGGCGGATACCTTCGCCCGCGGCGCCGTCAGGCCAACCGGCGGATACGGCGCCGGCCCGCGGCGTTATGCACTGTGGCCGCTCGGCGGCGGCGGGGCATCAGGCGGTTACGGGGGGCTCGCTCTCGTCAGCTCCGATCCGGTCGGCCGGCTTACCTGGGCATTGCAGGGTGTATACGGCGGGCGAGACCTGTGGCGAGGCGCCGCGCTTGCCGCTACCTGGCGCGGCACGCGTCCCGCTATCAGCGGGAACGTGTTCTACGCTGAGCAACGGCCGTCCAAACAGGGACGCGTGCAGCCAGCCGGACTGGACGTGAACTACGTAGGCGCAACCTTGGTTGCCGCTCTTTCCCGGCAGGAAAATGGATGGGTGTACGGAATCCGAAGCGGCGCATCAGCGGGATCGCTCGATGCCCCGGGCGCGGCAGGGGAAGCCTCGCGCGCGCTGGGATTCGCCGAGTTCGCGGGTCAATTCACCCTGCGAAGCGGCACCCGCGTACTGGCCTTCGGCGCGACGCTCCATGCTTCCGCCGGCCAAACCGGAGGCGACAGCTGGCAGCGCGGGCTCGGAACAGTAGCTGTCTCTGCCGCGGCGGGAGGGCGCGTCGTCCGCGCCAGCCTTACAGGCGGCACGCTCGGCGGCGATGCGCCGGCGTTCGAGGCGTTCGCGGTGGGCGGCGTTGCGAATCCACTCATCGATGATGCGGTGCTCTCGCAGCGGCTGTCACGCCCCGCGCTCCCGCTCGGCATAACGAGCGGCACCGAGGTGATCGCCTGGCGAGTGACGACTCGCTTTGCCGGATCGGAGCTCTACCTCTCGAATGCGAGTGCGCTGGGTTGGCGCAACGAGCAGCACCGGCTGGTGGGGATCGAACGGGAACTGGCGAACCTCCGGTTGCCGATCATCAACATTCCGGGTGTGGCCGCGATGGCGGGCACGGCGTATTCGATCGATGCGCCGTTTCGTAGAGAGCTGCGGGTATATGGCGGCGTGACGATCGCCCCTTGAGAAAGCACGCCGGGGTACCGAGCGCCGCGCGGCTTCGTTGCAAGACACACCTGGCGATGGGCTCCACTCGAGTTCATCGCATGCCGTGCGCCTTGTCAGGCACCTGGGACAGCGGTAGTGCCGCCGGTTCTCGCCTGTTGCTACTACCTGCCCGCCCGGCGCATGAGCGTGTTCACGATGAGCCACGCCGCGACGATCCCGAGTACCAACAACACCGCACTGGGCATAACGAAACGCCTCGGTCCCCGACCTGTCCGCTCGCGTAGTGTCCGGGATGGCGCCCCGGGAGCGCCGCGACAAGGGGCACCTATCCGACCGGTCGCGGAGGATAGCTCGGCGCCCTCGTGGCGCAGACGCCGGGGCGGCGCAGTCTGGAATCCGTCGTGGTCGGCTAACGCGAATGGTCCAGTCGATCGGGCACCGACAGATCAATGCTGAGGCCGTTCGTGCGCTCTCGCTGCTCGGCTGGTCCTGAACGCGGAACTCCCATGCCGCTCTCCACCATGACCGGGATGCCGATTTCGACTTCGTGCCTGATGCGCGGACGCACTGTCCGCTCTACACCAATCGCGCGCCTGAGCAGGACCAGCGAGCGGAGCATCATTGCCACTCCGGCGTAGGCGGCTACGTCCGCCAGATTCATCACTATACGTCTGTTCGCGCTCATCTGAACGGCGATGAAATCCGCGACCCCCGCGGGTGGCGCGAGCATGCTTGCGAGGTTTCCGGTGGCGGCCCCTGCAATCAGCCCCAGAGCGATCGGAGCGCGATCATCGATCCTGCTGAGCGCGCGTACCGCCGCTCCGGCGAGCCCGAGCGTCGCAAGGGTAGCCAGAGCGTTGAGCTGCCAGGGGAAAGTGTTGAACGATATCCCGAACGCCGAGCCGAGATTGTAAGTGAGGGCGAGGTCTACAGGGCCCCCAATCCGAATGCCGGAGGCCGGGATCGACACGGTTGCCCAGTACTTGGTGAGCAGGTCGACAACGCTTACGAGCGCCGCGACGACGAGGAATCGTTCGATAGGGCGATTGCGAACGGTCACCGGCTTTTCATCGCAAGTGTGAACGTCACACCCTCCTCGGCGACCGGGCCGTCTCGGCGAGACCCCTCGGTTTTGCGGACCGGCCTCACGGCCGGGGTGCCGGTTGCGGGAAGGAAAGGCTTGCAGGCGCAGCTTTCCGATGCCGTCACGCATGTCACATGCCGAAGAGCTCGCCTTTTGAAGCACTCGCCGCGTGTGAAAATGCGGCGAGGGACTGTTGCAGCAAGGCGACAGGTCTAGCCCCCGACCCCTGGCCCCTGAACAACCCCCATCCCCATCGAGTGATAGCCCTTGTCCACGTAGACAACCGTTCCGGTGATTCCCGCCGCCAGGGGACTCGAAAGAAAGGCTGCCACGCGGCCAACGTCGTCGGCGTGCAGCGGCTGTGTGAGCGGTGCATTCTGAGAAACGTATTCGACCATGGCGCCGATGATGCCGATAGCACTGGCCGCGCGCGACGCCCAGGGACCGGCGGAGATGGTGTTTACGCGGATCTTGTGCGCACGCCCTGCTTCGAATGCGAGCACCCGGGTGTCACTCTCCAGCGCCGCCTTGGCCGACGACATGCCTCCACCGTACCCCGGTATTACGCGCTCGCTGGCCATATAGGTGAGCGAAAGCACCGACGCACCGTCTCGCATGAGTGGTGCGAACCGTTGGACCATGCCGATCAGCGAGTAGGCGCTCACGCTCACGGCTGTGAGATACCCACTGCGGCTCACCTCGAGGAGCGGCTTCTTCACTTCCGGGCCGTTCGCCAGGGAATGAACGAGAATGTCCAGCGGGCGCTCGCCGAAATCACTCGTCAGGCGATCGGCCAGTCCGGCGATGGAAAAATCGCCAGTCTCCCTGTAACGCTTGTTGGTCTGAATGTCCTCTGGCGCGTCGGCGAGCGTGTCGTACGCTGCATCGAGTGGATAGATCCGCTCGAATTCCAGCAGCCGCCCGTCGGCCAGCCGGCGCGACTCGTCCATCTTGCCGCGTTCCAGAAGGTTGAGAAAGATGTTCAACGCCGGCGGCCAGGTGCCGACGACGACGCTGGCGCCCGCTTCGGCGAGCGATTTCGCGATGGCGAACCCGTAACCGCCGTCATCGGCCACGCCCGCGACCAGCGCGCGCTTTCCAGTGAGATCGATGTTGAGCATGCACGGGGAATAGCAATCACGCGTTCGCGGAGCAAGGGGTGAGCGCCAGCGAAATGCCTGGCACCCGTTGTTCGGTCAGGTACTTGCCCACCGCCGGCACCGGACTTGACGAGCCACTCTTCGGGTCGTACTCTACCTATGTAGAGAACGATCAGTAAAACCAGGGACTCCCCCACATGCGACTCACCACGCCCACCAAGCTCGTCATCCTCGCCTTCGGAATCGGCGCCGGATACGGCTTCGACATCATCGATCTGACCGGCCTGCCGAGCGGCACCGTGTATCCAATATTGAGACGGCTGGAGCGTGCGGGATTGTTGAAGTCCAAATGGGAGTCGGCGAGAATCGCGCGGCAGCAGCAGCGCCCACCCCGCAGGTACTACCACCTGTCGGGCGCCGGCGCCACGCTTCTGCACCAGGTCGCGCGAGACAATACCAACCTCGCAGCGGCACTTCGCGGACCGGCCACCGCTCCGTCTCCGGCGCACGCCTGACGATGAGACGCTCCCTGGGCGCGCGGCCACCGGGACACCAGGTCGTCCGCGCGGTCG
>JBPCLX010000162.1:0-5607 GCA_051002815.1 Gemmatimonadaceae bacterium | reverse complement strand
GTCGTGTCGATCTGTTCTGGGAAGAACTGGATCGGGTTCGTGACGTTGTTGATCGTATCGCGCACCGCGGCAAGGTTTTGCCAGGCAAGCGTCGAAGCGGTGGATGTGTCGAAGTCGAAAGGAACGCCGGCGACGATGGTCGCGCCGCCAGGCACAGCCGGCTGGCTGCCCACTCGCCAGGCAAGTTCCGAAAGCGACATCGGAATGCCGCCCTCGCCCTCGAAGCTTTCGACATAGGCCTGCCCGGCCGCGTTCGGCTGCGGCCGGCTGGTGGCAATCTCCCCCTGCACCGAGATGAACGACGGCGTGGTGGTCTCGAGCATCGGCATGCGATCGAGTGCCCGTGTCAGGGCATCGCTCTCCCACCCGAACGCGCCGTTGATGCCGGCGACCAGCGAGCTCGCCGGCTCGAACCCCAGCGGCGGACGGTTGAAGGTCGTCTTCTGCGACTGTGAGATGGCGACGAAATTGACCTGGCCGTTCTGGAACGGAAACTCCGATGCGATGCCGAAAATCGAGGTCGGCGCGGAGGCAAACAGCGGATTCTCCTCGTACCGAACCGCCACCTGCTTGGCGGTTCGGAACAGGGTGTCAGGTCGCAGGAACGTCAACTGCCCCAGCTCGTAGTCCACCCGGTAGTCCACGTCACGCACGAGCGGCACGCCGCCCATGATGATCCGCTCCGAACCCTGGCGCAACTGAATTGCACCTAACGCAATGACTCCCACGTCGCCCCCGCCGTCAGCCTGGTAGCGCGCGCTCAGCCGGTACTGCGTAGGAGGCCGCCGCTGCGAGTACAGGTCGTCGTCAGGTGTGCGATAGAGCGAATCGTTCACCGGGTCCGGCGGATTTGCCAGCCCGGCGTCGGCAAACGGCTGCAGCGATGGGAAGACGACGAAATAGTCGCGTATGAGCTTGGTGCTTCCGCCACCGGCGTTCGCCGCCTGGTTCGGATCGCCGGTGCGTGGCCAGAGCCGGTTCTCGACATCGAACGCCGACGTGTTGGTGCGCTGTGCCAGCCCGAATACCTCGAGATACGTCGGAGCGCCGGGCGTCTGCGACTGTTCCTGCTCGCCGCTCCCAACCACCAGCTTCAACTCCACCGTGTTTCGCTGAATGTCCTCACCGCCTAACCGATATGCGTTGCGCATCTCCCGCGTGAACGTCGGATCGCCGGGCAGTACTTCGTTGTCCCACAGCAGCACCAGCGTGTCGATCTGCCCGGAAGAGCTGGTCGTCGGGAACGAGCCTCCGACCGTCGTCACTCGCGTCTCGGCGCCACCCGGCCCGGTGACCGTATACGAGATCGCCAGCCGTTCGCCGCGGTTGGCCGGACTCACCATCGCGATCCACAGATTCGTCGGATCCAGATAGTAGTCCACACCCTGCTGAAGCAGCTGGTACGGCCCGATCGGGTTCTGATTGCGCGCGCCGAGCGCCACCGCGGTTGGTCCGTTGATGTCGGAAGCGATGCTTCCGCTCGCCGACGGGGGCCGATACCGGTAGACCAGCACCCGCCGCGGTCGGCGGTTAGGCGCGAGGGACGAAGCCAGGCTCGCCATCTGCGCGTTGTTCAGCACGTCGATGTTCGGGTACTGCGAAGCGAACTCCACCGTGGGATCGACCACCCAGAAGAATCGCCGCCGCTCCAACTGATAATCCTCGATCTCGCGCGACACCGTCTGCACGGTGCGATCGCCGACCGTGAATACGCGGTCCTTCACCACATTGCCCTTCTGCTGCGCGATGATCGTCCGGAAGTTCATCGGCCCCAACTGTCCGGTGGCCTGGAGCCCATAGTTGCCCGCCGGAATGCCGCCCGTAATGAACCGTGAAGAAGGCGGCGCAAAGCTCACGTTCCCCACCTCGAGCCGGTGGATGATCTCGTCGCTCTTTCCCTCGTAGTAGACGTTGATGTTGTTCGATGCGTCGAATTCGCGCTCGGAATCGTAATCCACGTTCACGTGTACGCGGTCGGCGACCGTGCCGCCTGTGCGCACGTTGAACTGAAAGTCGAACTGCGGCTGAAAGCTCCCGGAACAGTTGGCGATGGGATTCAGAATGTCGAACGATGTGCACCGCTCGTTCTTGTTTCGCTCGAGCTTGCTCTGCAGCCGCGCCTGAAGTTGAAGGCCCAGGTCAGCGTACTGTCCCAGCAGGTCGGCCGCTGCGTCAGCCACATCCGGCGCCGAGTCACGGGCCGCAGCAGCGACTGCACTGCTGTCGACCAGCAGCGGATACTGAGCTGAAGACGGCTGCTGTGGGGGAGGTTCCTGCGCAAGCTGGCGCTCCATGCCGGAGTCGGGGAGCGCGCGCGGCGACATGGCGTCGCGGAGCGTCGTGCCCCAGAGCGCCGATCGCCGAAGCGAGGTCGAGCTCTGAAGTGCGGACGTCCGCCGCTCGGCCATAGCGTCGACTTCCTCGCGAGCAACGCCGAGCCGCCCAAGATCGCGGAACGCAGAGTGACGCTCCAGAAAGAGCGTATCCGTGCGAAGCCGCATGGTGAGCGGCGCGAGTGTCAGAACACTGCCCGTGACTACAGGAACGACGAGAGAGTCGACCGCCGTCGAGTCGCGCACGGGCTGCTGGGCCGATGCCGAGCGAAACGGCAATGCCGCAGCGGTCAGCGCGACGAGCGCTACCGAAAATGCACTAAGGGAAAATCGCACCAAAACGCGGCGAGACGGGTACGACGAGGCAGGGGCGCAGGCGTCGACAAGGGTGAAGCACGTCGCCACCCGGACGCGGCGCATGTACATTTGACAGTCGCCCGGGAATATAGCGGCCGCATCAGGCTACAACCCGGCTTCAGGGCGGATGTTCCGTTCCTGCGCGCACTTGGCACCGTGAAAATTCTCCAGCGATATGTTCTGAAGGAGCACGTCGGACCGCTCCTCTTCGCGCTCGCAACACTGACCTCCCTTCTGTTGCTCAACCAGATCGCCAAGCAATTCGGCAATCTGGTAGGCAAGGGGCTGGAGTGGTCAGTCATCGGCGAGTTCTTTATGCTGTCCGTGCCCTTCATCATCGCCATGACTCTCCCCATGGCGGTGCTGGTTGCGACCCTGTACGCATTCGGCCGGCTCGCGTCGGAAAATGAAATCACGGCGCTCAAGGCAAGCGGTGTCGGGCACTTCCGGATACTGGGACCCGTCCTCTGGGCGGCACTGGGCATTTCCCTCCTGATGATCTGGTTCAACGATCAGGTGCTTCCGGCAGCTAATCACCGGCTCAGCACGTTGCAGACGGACATCGGCCGCACCAAGCCCACCTTCGCGCTCCGCGAGCAGGTCATAAACGAGGTCTCGCCGGGCCGTCTCTACCTGCGAGCGGGCGACATCGACGAAGGGTCGAACGGGCTGTACGAGGTCACGATTTACGACCTGAGCGACCCGCAGCGGCGGAGAACCATTCACGCCGACAGCGGCAGGATGCAGCTGGCGGCAAACCGGGAGGACCTCGAGCTGACGCTATTCGACGGTTATTCCCAGGAAATCCCTCGCGACAACACGACCGAGCTTCAGCGCCTCTACTTTCGCACCGACCTCGTGAAGGTGCGTGGCATTGCCACCGGATTCTCGCGCACCGCTGATAAAGGATACAAGAGTGACCGCGAGATGACCATCTGCGAAATGCAGAGCGAAGTGCACCGGGCAGCCAAAGACCTGAAGGCCGCGAACATGGACTTGGCGAATGCCATGGGGAACGCGGCGTACTACCTGGCGACTGGAGAGACCCGTCAGATCGAGGCATCGTCACCCGACGTGCGCATCTGGTCGCTCGCCCAGGCATACTGCAACTACGTGGTGCCACTCTTCCGCGTCGAGGAGGCCCAGGCGGCTGAATCGCCTCTGCCTGACGAGGTCGTCTCACCGCAGCAGGCAGTGCGACAATCCGGCGGCGCCGTCACCGACAGCGCCAGCCGCGTTCAGCTGCCCGAGGCGGTGCAGCAAGCGCTGCCTCCCACCTTCCGCGGTCGCCAGGGTTCTCAACAGCCGGTAACCGGGCAGCCGGTGCTCACCGGTACTCCAGCCGCGCCGGGTCGCATTCCTGCGGTCGACGCGTACGTCATTGCACAGGGACAGCTGCAGGCGGCAGGCAGCCGGATTCAAAACTCGCGTATGGACCTCAACCAGTACCAGGTGGAGATCGAAAAGAAATTTGCGCTCGCCGCAGCCTGCCTGGTCTTCGTACTCCTCGGTGCGCCCATGGCGCTGCGCTTTCCGAGAGGAGGAGTGGGCCTCGTGATAGGAGCGAGCCTTTCGGTATTCGGGCTGTACTACGTTGGCCTCATTGCGGGAGAGACGCTGGCGGACAAGCTCATCCTGAGTCCGTTCGTTGCGATGTGGATGGCGAACGTTCTCTTCACCATCGCCGGGTTCGTTTTTCTGTACATGCTGCGGCGGAGCGGGAGTACGACTCGCGGCGGTGACTTTGGCGAGATGTGGGATGCGCTGCGAGCGCGCCTGTCGAAACGCTCGAGCCACACCACCCCGGCGCTCGCCGAGCGCGGGTCGGTGGCATCGTGAGGGGTATACTGACCCCGCTCGATCGCTACGTATCCCGGGAATTCTGGAAGATCTTCATCGCGACCGCGCTGGGATTTCCACTGCTGGTGATCGTCATCGACCTCGCCGACAATCTCGACAAGTATCTGAATCGCAACCTGTCGAGCGAGGCGATCACAATGGCATACGTCTACTGGGTGCCGGACTCAATGTTCATGGCACTCCCAGCGGCGGTGCTGTTCGCCACGGTCTTCACGATCGGCGCGTTTACCAGGCATGCCGAGATAACGGCAGCCAAGGCGTCGGGAATCAGCTTCCATAGGCTGGTGGCACCCATCTTCGTCTCAGCCATATTTGTGACGTTGATGGCCGGTGTACTCAGCGAGCTGGTGCCGGTCACCAACCGCCGCCGAGCCGAGCTGCTCGAGGAGCGTCGCTTCCAGTCCGCCGATGCGCGCTACAACTTTCCTTACGCGGCCGAGCACGGACGAGTCTACAAGATCGCCGCGCTCAATGTGCAGCGTGGCGTGCTGGACGCCATCGAGATCGAACGAAAAGGAATGGGCCCGGACTATCCGACCTACATACTCACCGCACGTACCGCCGAATGGCGAGACACGACAGAACACTGGACGCTAATGGATGGGGAGATGCACATCCTCCCGGACAGCGTAACGGACTTCGTGTTCGAGTACGACAGCATGCTCGACAATACCTTGCGTGAGGCACCGCAGGAACTGGTGGCGAGGGCGCGTGAGCCCAACGAGATGCGTTACCGGGAACTTGGTCGGTACATTCGCGCGTTGGAGCGATCGGGCGGCGATGTGAACGAGCTCAAGGTGGAACAGGCGCTCAAGATCGCGGTCCCGGTCACCTGCTTCATCATCGCGATATTCGGCGCCCCGCTCGCGACGAGCACCAAGCGCGGTGGAGCCGCGTTCGGTATCGGCATCAGCCTGGCGACGACGATATTATTTCTCACCTTGATACAAATCACCAAGGCGGTAGGCGGCGGCGGGTTGCTGCCGCCGGGCATAGCCGCATGGACTCCGAACGTGCTATTCGCCCTGGCAGGCCTGATCCTGCTGGCGCGCGCCCG
>JBPCLX010000161.1:0-7049 GCA_051002815.1 Gemmatimonadaceae bacterium | reverse complement strand
TCATTCTCTGGACACACGACACAGGCGGAGCACCCTTGCGGCGGCTCCCCCGGCATGCTGCTCACTGGCTCGCGGTGCACGAGGAGCGTTTGCGCCGCCGATCCGATCTGCGCCCGGGAATGCCCTGGTGGTCGCTGTTCCGGACGCCGTCGGCGAACCGGGAACAGCCGCGAGTAGTGTGGACCGATGTGGCCCGGGAGCCCCACGTCGTCGTTCTCGAAGCGGGCGATCCCACGGTGGCTCTCAACTCGTGCTACGTGTTGCGGTGTGCCGAGCCTGACGACGCGCGCGCGCTGGCCGTTCTCCTCCGGTCGCCTGTGTGCGCTGCCTGGCTGCGTGCGTTGGCAGAGCCCGCGCGCGGGGGGTATCTGCGCCATCTCGCATGGACAGTCGCGCTGCTTCCAATGCCTCGCAACTGGCTACGCGCCAGACGTGCGCTGCTCGCCATGAAGGACGGAGCGGGTCCGGCACGGCACGCCAACATAGCCGCTCGCGCGTATGGGCTTACACTGGATGTAGTTGCCCCGCTAGTTGAATGGGGCGCCGTGTGATCGTTGCCGACGCAGCGTTGGTGAAGGCGGCCATGGCGGAGTTGTGGCTCGGCCCTGGCAGCGATATCGAGGCGCCAGTGCTGGGGGAAATCACCTTGCGCCCACATCAGCGGGATGCACTCCGTCGGCTGCGTGAGGCACTGGAGCGTTACCGTGTGGCACTGCTCGCCGATGATGTCGGTCTCGGCAAGACTTTCGTTGCCACCGCCCTCGCGGCAGAATCTCGCGCCCCCCTCATCGTGGCCCCAGCCGCGCTGAGAAGCATGTGGCGGGACGCGCTTTCTGCAGCACGGGTTGATGCACAGTGGATGTCCTACGAACAGTTGAGCCGCTGCGCGGCGCCAGATGCGCCTTACGATCTGGTGATCCTCGACGAAGCGCATCATGTGCGCACCCCTTCAACCCGTCGCTATCGTCACCTGGCCGCGATCGTTGGACGCGCGCGGCTGCTGCTTCTATCTGCGACACCGATTCACAACCGCCGTGGCGACCTCGTCGCCCTGTTTTCACTGGCGCTCGGACGCGCGGCGCTTACTCTCGACGACATCGACATCGCCGCGCGCACCGTTCGCCGTCTGCACGATGACGTTCCTGACATTCGGTTGCCCGCCGTGGAGGAACAGCGGTGGATTGTCGTGCCTGACGATGACCGGTTTCTCCAGGAGCTGCTCGACCTTCCGCCTCCGCTGGCTCCTCGCGGAGCAGGTGACGGCGGCGCGTTGCTCGCCTGGACGCTGGTTCGGTTATGGGCGTCGACGCGCGGGGCGCTGCGCGCGGCGTTGCGCAGAAGGCTTCAGCGCGGCTGGGCGCTCAAACAGGCGCTCGAATGCGGCGTCTTCCCCTCTCGTGGTGAGCTCGTCGCCTGGCAATGCTCCGACGCCGCGGTGCAGCTGGGATTTCCCGAGCTCCTCGCGCCCCCGGCGACCGGTTCCGATGAGCTGCTCCAATCCGTCGACCGCCATCTGGGCGCTGTGGGAGATGTGCTGGCCAAGCTGGCGAATGGCCCCGATCCAGACGTCGCTCGAGTCGAAAAGCTGCGCGAGATCGTTACCTGCTACACAGGCGCTCGCGTGCTCGTCTTCACGCAGTTCGCCGATAGCGCGCGGGCGATCTGGCGCCTGATGCGGGGCGACCCAGCGGTCGCCGTTCTCACTGCGCGCGGCGCCGAGGTGGCGGGCGGCACGATCTCACGGCGTGAGGCGCTCTCACGATTCGCGCCGCGCGCGAGCGGCGTCGGCGCGCCGCCACGCACCCAGGCCATTGAGCTGCTCATCAGCACCGACCTGCTCAGCGAAGGGGTCAACCTGCAGGATGCATCCGTCGTCGTCCACCTCGACCTTCCATGGACGCACGCTCGCCTTGCGCAGCGCGTGGGTCGGGTACGGCGCATGGGATCCTCGCACCAGCGCGTTCGCATCTTCACCTTCGCGCCTCCGGCACCGGCCGAGCGACTGCTGGCGGTTGAGCGGCGGATCGCCGAGAAGCTGAATGCCTCGGCAAGAACGTTAGGCATCGCCGGGGCCATCTTGCCTCCGGCGTTTCACGTTGCCGCGCACGAGGGAGATTCTGCACCGGCCTACAGTGGCGAGCGCCTGCGGTCGCTGATAGGCAGATGGCGCACGCATCGCGTCGCTGCACCTCCGGCCGGGGTTCCGATCGCCGCTGTTGCATCAGCCGGCGCTCGAGCGGGCTCGCTTGCCACGGTGCGCGACTCAACCGGAGCGGTGGTACTCGCTGCAACGCTTGGCGGTGTAACGTCCAACGATCCTCGTGCCCTCCTCGACATGGCCGAACAGATCGATGCCGCATACGACCTCGACCGCGGCACGTCCACGTTCGAATGTCATGAGGAGCGGCTCGACTACCTCCTCGAGCATGAGCGCCAGCGAATCGAGCGATGGTGCCGTGCTCGAGCCGCCGAACACGCCGCCGGCGGCGCCATTTCGATCGCGGGGGTAGCCAGGCGGCGCGCACTGCATCGGCTCGCGGGTATCCTCGCGCGCACGCCCCTCTCCAGACGACATGAAGTGGCGGCTATGGCTGCGCGCGCCCGGCAGGTGGCAAGCACCACTATCGGAGCGGCCGGCGAGTTAGTGTTGGGCGAGCTTGCCACCGCCGCCATGCCCGACGCGGCCTGGCTCCGAGCCCTGGCCGCCTTTGCCGAGGCACGCTGTGGCGATACCCACCCTTCCCTCTCCACTGGCGAAGAGCCGCGGGTGCTCGCCATGATCCTGCTCCTCGATAGCAGCTCGCAGTCATTCCCCTGACCGCCAGCGTAGTGAGCGGCCTGAGGCGTTCAAACCTTTGCGCTGACCCAGCTATCTGAAAGGACGGAAACGTTGACGACACCTGGAGGCGCGCGTTCTGGCTGCCGACGTGATACCGATTGAGCGGGACAACCCCTCGGATGACGCGACCCTCGCCGCAGGCGGGGACCGCCGGGCTTTCGAGCGGCTCTACCGCGCGAACGTCGGCCGGGTGTTCTCGCTTTGTACACGGATGACTGGAAGCCGCGATCGCGGCGAGGAGCTGACGCAGGACGTGTTCGTTCGGGCCTGGGAAAAGCTGCCGCAGTTCCGTGGGGACAGCCTATTCTCGACCTGGCTGCACCGGTTGGCGGTGAACGTGATTCTGAACGCCCGAAAGTCGGATGGACGGCATCGCGATCGGCAATCGGAGGACAATACCGACGATGGAATGGATGTGTTCGCGGCACCGCGTCAGGCATCGCCTGGCGACCGGATGGATCTGGAGAAGGCGATCGCTTCGTTGCCGCCGGGAGCCCGCCGGGTGTTCGTGCTGCACGATGTGCAAGGTTTCAAGCATGAGGAGATCGCCGAACAACTCGGCGTGACCGCTGGCGGAAGCAAGGCGCAGCTGCACCGCGCACGAATGCTTCTGCGGGAGAGACTGATCCGATGACGGAAATGACCTGTGAAATTCTCGCCGAAAAGCTCGGCGCTCTGCTCGATAACGAGTTGCCGGTGGCCGAGAGAAAGGCGTTCGAGCTGCATGCAGCCGACTGCGCTCGTTGTGGCCCTCTGCTCGCCGATTTGCGCGGATTGGTTGGTGAGGCATCAGCGCTTCCGGAGCTCAGTCCGTCACGGGATCTGTGGAGCGGCATCGCGGCGCGGATCGAGGCACCCGTGGTATCGCTCGATGCCGGCCAGCCAGCGATTACGGCGCCTCGCGGACTTTCGTGGCGCGCCGCGGCTGCAGCGGCCGCGATCCTCGTATCACTAACCGCCCTCGCCACATGGCAGCTGGCGGGGAACGGCGATGCTGAGCCTCGGCGGTTGGCGGAATCGAGCATGCCGGCGGTGATCGAACCGACCGGCGATTCGGTGCCTGTCGGCACCACCCAGGTGGTCGCGGCCATTGAGGACACATCTTCCACTCCGGCGAGTGCGACGATGGAGCCTCGTTCATCGCGGCCATCGGCCCCCACGTCCACCGTTCGCAATGCGACGGCGATCGATGCCATCGGCGTGTACGACCGGGAGATCGGCTCTCTTCGCGACATGCTTGCCACCCGCCGGGCCGAGCTCGACACGGCGACAGTCAGGGTACTCGAGGAAAATCTAACGATCATCGACCGCGCCATCGAGCAGAGTCGTCAGGCGCTGGCGAGCGATCCGAACAGCACGTTTCTCATCGATCACCTCAACAGCGCGCTCGGCCGGAAGGTGCAGTTGCTCCGTGCCGCCACGCTGATACCATCCAGCTCGTAAGGACCCATGCTCATGTCACACAGGTTGTTCACTCCACTACTGATCGGCGCACTCCTCGCAGTGTTCGCCTCGCCTGCGGATGCGCAGCGGCGACGCGATCGCGATCGAGATAGGGGTGATGAGGTCTCGAGGCTCGATACGACCCTCGCATTGTCGCGCGGTGGTACGGTCGAGCTCGAAGGAGCCGAAGGAGAGATGATCGTCACCGGCTCCACTGGCGATCATGTCCGGATTCGCGCTACCAGCGAGCGCGGTGAACTTCGCATCGATGCGACCTCCTCGCGGATTCATGTGCAGAGCCTCGCCATGGGCTGGGGCGATGTGCGCTACGAAGTATCGGTGCCCACGGGCACGCGCCTTCTGCTCAGTGGCCAATCTGCGGACATCCAGGTGCGCGGGACCGGTGGCCGGGTCGAGGCGCGAACTCAAAACGGCGATATCGAGATCACCGGCGCTACGGAGGTAGAGGTCAACGCCCTCAATGGCGACATAGAACTTCAGAAGGTGGAGGGAGTTCGGGTGAATCTCGTCTCTGGCGACGTACGTATTGACAGCGTACGCGGGACGGTGGAGGCGCAGACCGTCAGTGGCGACATCGAAGTTCGGAATGCTGTTTCGCGCGAGGTGCGCGTGCAGACGACCAGCGGCAACGTCTTCTTCGACGGCACGATCGACTCCGGAGGCCGCTACGAACTCGCGTCGCACTCAGGCAACGTGATCGTGCGCGTTCCCGCGGACGTATCGGCCGCAGTCTCGCTGCAAACGTACAACGGCGCGATCGAGAGCGATTTCCCGATTACGCTCGAAGGAGGCGCCACGATGGGCGGTCACCCACGCAGTTTCGATTTTCGAATCGGCAGCGGTGGCGCCCGCATAACGGTGCAGAGCTTCAGTGGTACCATCCACCTGCAACGCACCGGCACTCAGAACCGTCAGGAGGATTGATTCATGCAACGCCTGCTCGTCGCAGTTCTCGCGGCCCTGTTGGCCTCCCCCGCCGCCTCGTTCGCCCAGCGTGAACGCGACGATCGCGATCGCCAGACCGATCCTGACGCATTCCGATGGGAAGGCCGCGTCCCGGAAGGTCAGTGGATCAGTCTGCACAATGTGAACGGCCCGATCACCGTCGAGGCTGGCAGCAGCGACCAGGTCGAGGTGCGCGCCGAGACACGCTGGCGCCGCGGCGACCCGAAGGACGTCCGCTTCGAGACTGTGCGCGATGGTGACAACGTCGTCATCTGCGCCCTGTGGTTCGATCGGTCCACATGCGACGCTGACGGAATGCATTCCCGCGGCCGTCAGAATTGGGACAACGATCGCAATGACGTGTCGGTGCACTTCACGGTGCGCCTGCCTCGCGGCGTGAAGGTGCGAGCGAACACGGTCAACGGCGCGGTCGACATCAGTGGCGCTCGCTCAGAAGTGGTTGCCCGGACAGTCAACGGCCGAGTTGACGCATCCACGGCTTCCGGACCGGTTGCCGCCCAGACCGTGAACGGCGCCATCAACGTGCGAATGGAAGCGCTCAGCGGCGGTGGCGATATGGAATTCGAGACGGTAAACGGATCCGTGAAGATCGAAGCGCCGGCGAACCTTGCCGCGGATGTCAGTATGTCGACCGTTAACGGTTCGCTGAATAGCGACTTCCCCCTTACGGTGCAGGGACGGATCAGCAAGCACCGGATCAACGCCACGATCAATGGCGGTGGACGGCGGCTGATTCTCAAGACTGTAAATGGAAGTGTCGACTTGAAGAAAACGTCCGGATAGCAGCGCCACGCGCGCGTGGAACAAACGGCGGCCGAGGGCCGCCGTTTGCGTTACGGGCATGAAACAACCTCGCGGTCCATCTACGTAGGGCCTATCATACAGCGGCCGCTGGTGCCGCTTCTTTTTACGATCCGGAGGACTGATGAGACGCGTGATAGTGTTGGGCGCGCTGCTGCTCGTGGGGCTCGCCGTCGCGCAGTCGTTCGGCTTGATGGACCGGGATCACCGGATCAGCCGCGCTTGGGTATGGGAGGGAGAAGTTCCCGGCGATGGATGGGTGCACCTCCGCAACAGCAACGGCTCCATCAGAATCGAGGAAGGGAGCGGACCGGAGATAGAGCTCGTCGCGTCCAAGTCCTGGACCGGCCGCCGCCCGCAGGACGTGGATTTCATCGCCAACCGCGTAGGCAACGATGTCTACATCTGCGCTCTTTATGGCGGTGGCGACAGCAGCGACTGCGACGAGGACGACTACGACAATCGCGAAACCAACTGGTTCCTCCGAAAGGTCTTGCGCATTCGGCCGGTAACCGTCGGCTTTACCGTGCAGGTACCCTCAACCGCTCGGCTGAACGCCGATACGCATAACGGCCGCATTGCCGTCAATGCCCCGCTTGCTGCGCTGGTGGCCAACACTCGCAACGGCTCAATCAAGTCCGAGCAGTTGGTCGGCACCATGGAAGCGCATTCGCGAAACGGAAGCATTACTGCGCGAATTGCCGACGGCCAACTCGCCGGCGACATTCTGCTCGAGACGCGGAACGGTTCCGTGTCCGCTGAGCTTCCCGACTCGGTGAACGCGAACGTGGTCCTGATGACGCGGAATGGGCGCGTCAGCACTGACTTTTCGATTACGATGAGCGGCAGCGTGAACAGGCGAAATATTGAGGGAGTGCTCGGCAGCGGCGGACCTCAGGTAAAACTGGAGACCCGCAACGGTAGCGTCAGGCTCACCAGGCGATCCCTCCCCGAGGTGGACGCCGTGGCCGCGACGGAG